>NZ_JBVJLO010000002.1:368869-540716 GCF_055584685.1 Streptomyces sp. NPDC102258 | reverse complement strand
ACGGACCGGCGGACGCCGACACCTCGGAAGGTGGCGCCCCCCGGCCGGACAAGGCGAAGCCGTCCGGCCCCACGGCCGTGACCAACGGACCGGCGGACGCCGACACCTCGGAAGGTGGCGCCCCCCGGCCGGACAAGGCGAGGCCCTCCGGCCCCGCGGCCGTGACGAAGGGACCTGACGAAGACCCTGCTCAGGCCGGCCAGGACGACGCCGTCGCCGAGGAGGAGGCGGAGGAGGCGGTACGTACGGACTCCGCCGGGGCCGACGGCACCGGCAGCGGCGACGCCGGGGGCCCGAAGCCGTCCACAGCCGGTGGCGCGGTGCGGCCGCGAGGCGGGGAGTCCGCCCCCGACGAGGTCGGCAAGGGGCGGGTGGCCGTCGGCCGGGGGGACGAGGACGCCCCGGACCCGGCCGCGAAGCCCGGCGCGCGCGGCGCCGCCGACGTACGCCGGCCCTCCTGGGCCACGGCGGCCCCCGCCCGGCCCCAGCAATCGGAAACCGACGATGCGCGCCGCCCCGCCCGGGGGCGGTCCGCCGCGGAGACGGACGCCGAGCGGACGAGTCGGTTCGTGGCGCTCAAGCCGCTCGACGGGGTCACGCCCGCCCCCGTCGCAGCGCCCCCTCGGCCCGAGGCCGTCGAGGTGACGCGGGAGGCCCCGCTGCCGCCGCTCGACCTGCTGGCCGAGCTGACCAACACCCCGCCCCCGCCGGAGACCCCGCGCCGTACAGTCGCGCGGCGCGTCAAGGTGTGGACCCCGATCGTGCTGCTGCTCGGCGGCGCCGTCGTCGGGGCGCAGCTGGTGCGGCCGCTGCCCGCGCCGCAGCTCCTGACCGGACAGACCTCGTACACCGTGCCCGGGGAGACCCCCATACCCTGGCCGGCGAAGGGGCAGGGCGCCGTCCGCTTCCCCGGCTCCGGCGAGATCGCCACCTTCGGCGAGCAGAAGCCGGTGCCGACGGCCAGCGTGGCGAAGACGATGACGGCGTACGTGATCCTCAAGAACCACCCGCTGCGCAAGAACGAGACCGGCCCGCGCATCGAGGTCGACGCGGCGGCCGTCGCCGACGGCACCGCCTTGGACCAGTCCCGCATCGTGGGTCTCACCGCCGGGACGAAGTTCAGCGAGCAGGACATGCTCAAGATGCTGATGATCCCCTCGGCCAACAACGTCGCGCGCCTGCTGGCCCGTTGGGACACCGGTTCCACCACCATGGACGCCTTCGTCGCGAAGATGAACGCCGCGGCCAGGGAACTCGGGATGACGAACACCACGTACACGGACCCCAGCGGCCTGGACGCCGGCACCGTCAGCACCGCCGTCGACCAGCTGAAGCTCGCCGAGGCGGTGATGAAGGAGGAGGCGTTCCGCGCGGTGGTCTCGCTGCCCAGCGCGACCGTCGAGGGGCTGACCGGGCCGATCATCAACAACAACGACCTGCTCGTCGCCCGCGGTCTCAGCATCACGGGCATCAAGACCGGTTCCAGCACCGCGGCCGGCGGCACCCTGCTGTGGGCCGCGTACAAGACGGTCGGGGACGAGACCCCGCTGATCCTGGGCTCGCTGATGGACCAGCACGTGGTCGGCCCGGACCCGGACGGCGCCAACAGCCTGGTGCTGGTGAAGGACAACAGCCGCAAGATCGTCGAGGCGGTCCGCACGGCCCTCGCCGCGGCGCCCGTCATCCACAAGGGGCAGTTGGTCGGGTACGTGTCCGACGGGCTCGGCGGCCGGACCCCGCTGGTGGCGACGAAGGACCTGGCCGTGCCCGCCGTACCGGGGCAGCGGCTGCGGCTCGCGCTCGGCGCGGGCGGCAAGCCGGTGCCGCACGCGGCGAAGGCGGGCACGGAGGTCGGCACGCTGACCGTCGGTGAGGGCGACGGCGCCAAGAGCGTGCCGGTGGCGGTGGGTACGGCTCTGGAGGAGCCCTCGTTCCGCGCCCGCGTCACCCGGCTGTCCTGAGGCCCGGCCCGCCGTGGTTCGATCGCCGGATGGAGATCAGTGAGGTCCGGCCCCGCGAACCCCGTGACCTCGGCGCGTGCGTCAGCGTGCTCGCCGAGGTCCACCACGGCGACGGCTACCCCGCCGACTGGCCCGAGCGCCCCGCCGACTGGCTGTCGCCGCCCGGGCTCCTCGGCGCCTGGGTGGCGCGCGGCCCGGAAGGCCTGATGGCCGGTCACATCGCCTTGTCCGGGGCCGGGTCGGGGGACGTGGCGCCGGAGCTGTGGAGCCGTCGGACGGGGGCGCCCGCCGGGGCCGCCGCCGTGGTCGGCCGGCTGTTCGTCGCCCCGGCGGCGCGGGGCGCGGGCGCCGGCGCGCTGCTGCTGGGGCGGGCCGCGCGCGCGGCCGGGGAGCGCGGACTGCACCCGGTGCTCGACGTACTGGATACGGACACGGCGGCCGCCGCGTTGTACGAGCGCCTCGGCTGGGACCTGCTGGGCACGGCGGAACAGCGCTGGAGCCCCACCCGCACGGTGACGGTGCGCTGTTACGCCGCTCCGGCGCGCCGCGCGTGACAGCCCGGCGCGCCGCCGCCGCGCGCCGCGCGCCCCACGCTTGTACGCCGCTGCGGCGACGCACCGCGCGTAAAACCCCGCCCGTGGCTACGCGTTCGCGATGACCAGCAGGGTGCGGGCCGCCGCTCCGCCCGCCGGGAGGGTGCACCGGTGGGGCACGTCGCCCCGGTGGTGGGCGCTCTGGCCGGGGCGCAGCCGCAGCGGGTCCTCGCCCTCGACCTCCAGGACGATCTCGCCCTCCAGTACGTAGAGGAAGTCCTCCCCGGGGTGCGCGAACCAGCCGCGCTCGCCCCGGCCGGGCTCGAAGTGGTGCTCGTAGGCCTCCATCAGGCCACTGCGCCCGCCCGGGATGAGCACGCGGGCCACCTGTCCGGCGGTCTCGGTCACCCGGATCACCTGTGGGTCGCTCTCGTGGCTGACGAAGCCCGGGCGGTCCGGGGGCCGCAGGAAGGTACCGGGTGTGACGTCGAGCGCCTCGGCGATGCGGTAGATCGAGCTGAGGCTGGGGGTCGCCAGTCCGCGTTCCAGCTGGCTGAGGAAGGGCTGGGAGAGGCCCGAGCGGGTGGCCAGGACGGCCATGGACACGCGACGCGCCGTACGGCACGCGCGGATCGCCCGGCCGACGTCCAGTGCTTCGGGGGTGGGTTCGGGTCGGGACACGCAGGTGAACGTATCCCATCGGCCCGGCGGCCCCGGTCGACGGCCCGGAGGGTTTCACATCGCCGCAACACCCCGTTGATAAGCGTGGTCAATTATTGACCTCACTTATCGAAGTATGAGAGGTGTCGTTCGGTGTCTGCCCTTCCCTCCCCGGCCCCCCGCCGGGCCCTCCGCCGGCTCGCCCCGGCCCTGGGCGCGGCCGGCGGGGTGCTCGCGCTCTGGACCCTGCTCGCCTGGTCCGGCGCGGTCGCCCCCGGCCTGCTGCCCGGCCCCGCCGAGACGGCCGCCGCGCTGGCGGACAGTGCCCGGGACGGCACGCTCGGCACCGACCTCGCCGCCAGCCTGGCCCGCGCGGGGCAGGGTTTCGCGCTGGGGGCGGTGGCCGGGGGCGCGCTCGGGTTCGCGACCGGTTACCTGCCCCGGCTGTCCGCCGCCGTCACCCCGGTGGTCTCCTTCCTACGGCCGATCCCGGCCGTCGCGCTGGTACCGCTGGCCACCGCCTGGTTCGGCATCGGGGAGAGCGCCAAACGGCTGCTGATCGCGTACGCCGTCCTCCTCGCGGTCTGGCTCTACGTACACGACGGGGTCGCGCGGGTGCCGGTCTCGCACCTGCGGGCCGCCCACTCGCTGGGGGCGCCGCCACACCGGCGGTTCACCGAGGTCCTGCTGCCCGCCGCAGCGCCCGCGCTACTGGCCGCACTGCGCTACGGGGCGTCCGTGGCCCTGCTGGCGCTGGTCGCCGCCGAACTGGGCGGCGCGGACAGCGGGCTGGCGTACCGGCTCCAGGTGGACGGCCAGTTCCTGCGCGTGGACCGGATGTTCGCGGGGCTGCTCGTCCTCGGGCTGCTGGGCGTGGCCGCCGACCTGGTGCTGGCCGCCGTCGGCCGCCGCTTCGCGCACTGGAGCGCGTCATGAGCCTGGACGTACGGCTGGAAGGGCTGTCGGTCGGGTACGCGGCCGGGGCGCCGGTGCTGGAGCGGACGGACCTCCATTTCCCGGCGGGGTCGTTCACCGCGCTGCTGGGGCCGAGCGGCTGCGGGAAGTCGACGGTGCTGAACACGGTGGCCGGCTTCGTACGGCCCGCCGCGGGGCGGGTGACGGTCGGCGGGGCGGAGGTGAGGGGGCCGGGGCCGGAGCGCGGGGTGGTCTTCCAGCACTACGCGCTGTTCCCGTGGCGCACGGCCCGGGGCAACGTCGAGTTCGCCCTCAAGCGGTTCGGGCTGCCCCGCGCGGAGCGGCGCGAGCGGGCTCTGGCCGCGCTCGCGGAGGTGGGGCTGGCCGAGGGCGCCGAGAAGTACCCGGCGCAGCTGTCGGGGGGTATGCAGCAACGCGTCGCGCTGGCACGGGCGTTGGCCGCGCGGCCGGAGGTGCTGCTGATGGACGAGCCGTTCGGGGCGCTGGACTCGTTGACGCGGACGCGGATGCAGGTGCTGCTGCGGGAGCTGTGGGAACGCGGCGGGACCACGGTGCTGTTCGTGACGCACGACCTCGACGAGGCGCTTGCCCTGGCCGGGCGGGTGGTGGTGCTGGGCGGCTCCCCGGCCCGCGTCCTGGCCGACCACCCGGTCCCCCGGGGCCCCCGTCCCCCGTCCCTCAGACCCCGACTCGAAGCCCACCTCTCCGCCCCCTGACCCCCGTCCCCGTCCCTGCCCCCCTCCCCGTCCCTGAAAGGACTCCCCCGTGCCCCGACCAAGACCGCGCCCCCGGGCCGCCGCCGGGATCGTGCTGCTCGCGCTGCTCTCGTTGCTCGGTGCCACCGCCTGTGGCGCCCCGGCCAGGGGTGGCGACGGACGTCGGGCGGTGACGCTGGCCGGCAGTGACCAGCTGGCCGCCGCGCCCCTGTCCCTCGCGCAGCAGCGTTCGCTCTGGTCCGAAGAGGGCCTCGACGTCTCCGTGACCACCCTCCCCACCGGGCGCGACGCCCTCAACGCCGTGCTCGGCAGCCAGGCCCGGTTCGGCGTCGTGGGCGACCTGCCCGCCGTCACGGCGGTGCTGGGCGGACGCGACGTACGGATCCTCGCCGACCTCTCCCGCTTCTCGGACTGGCGCCTGCTCACCCGCACCGACCGCGCGATCACCGGCTTCGGCGCGCTCAGGGGCCGCAAGGTCGGGGTCCCGCAGGGCACGAACGCCGAGTACGCGCTCTCCCGGATGCTCGCCTCCGTCCAAGCGGCCCCGGCCGACGTGACGGTGGTCAACCTGGCGCCGAACCAGGTCGCCCCGGCCCTCGCCCGCGGCGACATCGACGCCGGAGTCACCTTCCCGAGCTTCTACGACGCCGCCCGCACCGCCCTCGGCGCCCACTACGCCGAACTCCACTTCACCGGCTACACCGCCCACACCCTGCTCGTCGCGGGCCCCTCGGCGGGAGCCGGCCCGGGCGACGAGGCGGGCGACGAGGCGGCCACCGCCCTCCTGCGTACGGTCGTGCACGCGCAGCGGGCAGCGGCGGCCGATCCCGCCGCCGCGCGGGCGGCCGTCGTGGCCCAGTCCAAGGGCGCCCTCCAGGCCGGGTACGTCGACGCGTTCCACCCCCGCTACGCGTACGGCGCGGCCCTGTCCCCCGAGCTCCTCGACGACCTGGCGCGGGAGGCCGCCTGGGCCAAGGCCGCCCAGTCCCTGCCGGGCCCCGCCGACGCGGCCGCCCTGCGTGCCCGCCTGTACCCGGCCCCGCTCCGCGCGGCCGACCCCACCGCCGTCACCGTCGGCTGACCCCGACCGGCGAACGATCCCCAGGAGGAACCCCATGACCGTCGACCAGAACACCCTGCGCCGCCGCGGCACCGGTCTGCGCGCCCACGACCCCGGGCGGAGCTTCGGCGGCTACACCCTCTACACGCCCATCGCGGGCGGCGGCCGGATCCACCTCGTCGGCATCGACGGCCGGCCCGCCCACACCTGGCACTCCCCGCACCCGCCCGGCCGTCAGGCCCAGCTGCTCCCCGGCGGCACCCTCTTCTACGCGGCCAAGGACACCGGCGGCCCGAGCCTCTTCCCGATCTGGGACGTCTACCACGGCGGCATCTTCCAGGAGCTGGCCCCGGACTCCACCGTCCTGCGCGAGGCCCGCCACCCCTTCCACCACCACGACGCCTCGGTCCTGCGCAACGGCAACCTGCTGATCTGCGCCGTGGAACCGCTGGACCCGGCGGACGCGGCCCGGATCCGCGGCGGCATCCCCGGCTCGGAGGCGGCCGGCGGGGTGATCTACGGGGACGTGGTGTACGAGATGACCTGGGAGGGCGAGGTGGTCTGGCGCTGGGCGGCCATCGAGCACCTGGACCCGGCCGAGGTGCCGCTGAACCCGCACTTCGCGCGCGAGCACTGGCCGATGGCCAATACCGTCAACGAACTCGCGGACGGCGGGATCGTGGTGGGCTTCCGCAGCGCCTCGACGACGGTCGCGGTGGACCGCGCGGACGGCTCCGTGCGCTGGCGGATCGGTCCGGACGTCCTCGCCCAGCAGCACCACCCGCACGAACTGCCGGGTGGCACGATCCTGGTGTTCGACAACGGGACGTACCGCGACACGACGTCCGTGCCGTACTCGCGGGTGCTGGAGCTCGACCCGGTGACGGGCGAGCGCGTGTGGTCATACGAGGACAATCCGCCGCAGAACTTCTACAGCCCCTACATGTCGAGCGCGCAGCGCCTGCCGAACGGGAACACCTTCGTCGCGGAGGGTTCCTTCGGGCGGCTCTTCGAGGTGACGCCCGAGGGCGACGTGGTGTGGGAGTTCGTGGTGCCGGAGTTCGGGGCGTTCGAGCGGGGCACGGGCCTGGAGTCCTCGCGCGGCGCGCAGAACGCGGTGTTCCGCGCCTACCGGTACGGGGCGGACCAGATCCCCTGGCTCTGAGCCGCACGGACCGGGAGCGCGAGCCCGGGGCGGCCCGTGGTCCGGCACGGTCCGCCCCCGCGGCTACCGCGGGGGCGGACCGGCCGGTGATGCGGTACGACGTCAGTTGTTCGAGCCGACGGTGTTGTTGTGACCGGCGTTGAAGACGTCGTCGGCGGCGAACTGCGACCAGTCACCGAAGACGAAGGTGTAGCTCGGGCCTTCCGGGACGGTCACGTTCACGTCGGCGCTCGCGGCGCCGGCACCACCGAGCACGATGGCGGCGGTGGCGAGGGCGGCGAACGCGGAGCGGACAGATCGCATGGATGCACCTTTCGGGAGGGACGGGAACAGTCCCCGAAGGTAGGGCGGCGCGCTCCGGCTGTCCCGGCGGCGTTCCGCGTCGCTCCGAGTCCTATCCGAATGGCCGACACCCCCGTTTCCGGCCGTCACCCGTACGCCGCGTGCGGGGGGTGGCCGGAAGCCGTCGGCGGAAGGTGAACGAGCGGCTACGGGCTGGTAACTTGCGCGAGTTGATCACGGCCGGGGGGGCCCGGCTCGCGGTGCCGCCCGGCCGGAGCCACCCCCATCCAAGGAACCACATTGGCACGCACCGTCCGCACGACGGCCCTCACGTTCGCGCTGTCCCTCGCCCTGCTGCCGGCCGCCCCGGCGTTCGCCGACTCCCCCACCCCGCACCTGGACGCGGTGGAGCAGAGCCTGCGCCAGGTCTCCCCCGGCCTGGAGGGCTCCGTCTGGGAGCGCACCGCCGGCAACCGCCTCGGCGCCTCCGCCCCCGGCGGCGCCGACTGGCTGCTCCAGAGCCCCGGCTGCTGGGGCGACCCCTCCTGCGCCGAGCGCCCCGGCTCGGCCCGGCTGCTCGACACGATGCGCGAGGACATCGGCCGGGCCCGGGAGAGCGTGGACATATCCACCCTGGCCCCCTTCCCCAACGGCGGCTTCCAGGACGCGATCGTGGCGGGCCTGAAGGAGGCGGCGCAGAAGGGCAACCGGCTCCAGGTGCGCATCATGGTCGGCGCCGCGCCGATCTACCACGCCAACGTGATCCCGTCCTCGTACCGCGACGAGATGGTGGCCAAGCTGGGGCCGGCGGCGGCGAACGTCACCCTCAACGTGGCGTCGATGACCACCTCGAAGACCGGCTTCTCCTGGAACCACTCCAAGCTGGTCGTGGTGGACGGCGGTTCGGTGATCACGGGCGGCATCAACAGCTGGAAGGACGACTACCTCGACACCGCGCACCCGGTCAACGACGTCGACCTGGCGCTGTCCGGGCCGGCGGCGGGCTCCGCCGGACGCTACCTGGACACGCTGTGGGACTGGACCTGCCGCAACAAGAGCAGCTGGACCAGCGTCTGGTTCGCCGCCTCGAACGGCGCGGGCTGCCTGCCCACCCTGCCCCGGCCGGCCGCGCCGGCGGGCGGCGGCGGCGACGTCCCGGTGGTGGCGGTGGGCGGGCTCGGCGTCGGCATCCGGCAGAGCGATCCGACGTCCGCGTTCCGGCCCGTCCTGCCGACGGCCTCCGACACCAAGTGCGGCGTCGGCGTGCACGACAACACCAACGCCGACCGGGACTACGACACCGTCAACCCGGAGGAGAGCGCCCTGCGCGCGCTGGTCGCGAGCGCGACCGGGCACATCGAGATCTCCCAGCAGGACCTGAACGCGACCTGCCCGCCGCTGCCCCGCTACGACATCCGGCTCTACGACACCCTCGCCGCCAAGCTGGCGGCCGGGGTCAAGGTCCGCATCGTCGTCAGCGACCCGGCGAACCGGGGCGCGGTCGGCAGCGACGGCTACTCCCAGATCAAGTCGCTCTCCGAGGTCAGCGACGTCCTGCGGGGCCGGCTGACGGCGCTGACCGGCGACGCGGGCAAGGCGAAGGCCGCGATGTGCTCGGGGCTCCAGCTGGCCACGTTCCGCGCCTCCGACCGGGCCACCTGGGCGGACGGCAAGCCGTACGCCCTGCACCACAAGCTGGTCTCGGTGGACGACTCGGCCTTCTACATCGGCTCGAAGAACCTCTACCCGTCCTGGCTCCAGGACTTCGGCTACGTCGTCGAGAGCCCGGCGGCCGCCCGCCAGCTGACGACCGGCCTGCTGGACCGGGAATGGCGCTACTCGCAGGCGACCGCCACGTACGACTACGCGCGCGGCGTCTGCCAGGGCTGACGGCCCTGCGGCGGGACGTCCGGCAGGGCGCCCCGGGTCAGCGCTTGCGCTGGCCCGGGGTGCCGGCCAGGAGCGCCTCGGAGACCAGGCGGACGCCCCTGGCGAGCCGGCCGAGCTGATCGAGCTCGATGGCGTACATCCGGATCGTGTTCTCGATGACCGGCTCGGCGACGCCCAGCATCGGGAGTTCGGCCCGGCTGGTGTGCAGGGCCACCCGCACCGCGCGCATCTCGTGCTGGAGCTGGAGCCCCGCGTGCCGGACGAGCAGGGCGTGGTGACGGGTCAGCGTCAGATAGCCGCCGTAACGGGCCGGGAGCAGGTCCCGCAGCCAGCGGGTCGCGGTGCGTTCCCAGTCGTGCGTGCCGGGGGCCTTCACCTGGAGGGGCCAGTCCGGGCTGCGCGTGAGGGTGGCCGTCTGGGACATTCTCGTCACTTCCGCAGGGTGTCGAAGCTCTGATCGAGAGGTGGCAGGGGGGCGGCCTCGGCCCAGGGGTTGACCGAGGCCGCCGGGGGCGCTCCTGCGGGGATCCGAAAGCCCTGAGCTGTCACCCGGTCCCGCCGTGAGGAGGAGCGGCGTACCAGGTGTCCGTTCAAGAGGACGTGGGGACGTCCTCCCTGGCGTCTGCTGGATCCGGAGCGCCGCCGTCAGTAAACATATATACCGTCCAGTACGCAAGCGTATGGAAACTTTCATACATGGCCGGGCAGTGAATATCCGGTTGCGGAAGCAGCGTGGAGCGGCCCGCCCGCAGGCGCCCGTACTGTGTCCTAGAGGAAGAATCCGTGCTGGTCAGCGGCCTGCTCGTACTGTTCGAGGCGCGCCTGGGTCCGCTCGGGATCGGCGTCGGCCATCGCCTGGAGCAGGGCGGCGGAGAGCATTCCGGGAGCCGCGTACGAGTCGAAGACCAGCCGGGACCCGGTGCCGGCGGTCAGCACCACGTCGGCCTCCGCCACCAGCGGACCCACGGTCGGATCGGTGATCAGCACCACCCGCAGCCCGGTACTGCGGGCCGCGCGCAGGGCGGCCAGGGTCTCGTTGGCGTGCCGGGGCATCGCGAAGGCCAGGACCCAGCCGCCGCCGGCCGCCCGGGACTGGAGCAGGGCGTCGTACGCCACGCTGCCGCCCCGGGTCACCAGGCGGACGTCGGGGTGGATGCGGCGGGCGGCGTAGGCGAAGTACTCGGCGAGGGAGACCGAGATCCGCAGGCCGAGGACGGTCAGCGGGACGGAGCGGGCCAGGTCCCGGCCGATCTCCAGCACCCGGTTGGTGTCGGCGAGGAGCCTGCGGACGTTCTCCAGGTTGTCGATCTCGGCGTCGACGGCGGCCTGGAGCTCGTTGTGGCGGATCTGCTCACGGCTGTCGGGGGTGCCGGCCACCGCGCTCAGCGCGATGGGCTGGAGCACGTCGCGCAGCGCGGGATAGCCGCTGAAGCCGAGGGAGGCCGCGAACCGGGTGACGGAGGGCTGGCTGACGCCGACGCGTTCGGCCAGCTCGGTGATGGAGAGGAAGGCGGCCTCGGTGAGGTGGTCGATCAGGTACTGGGCGATCCGCCGCTGGCCCGGGGAGAGCCGGTGGCCGTCGAAGAGCGCGAGCAGCCGGTCGGCCGGCGGCTTGCCCTGCTCCGGTGCGGCCGTGCCCGGCGTGATCGCGGCCGCCTGTGCGCGTGCCTGCTGCCCGGATGACACCGGCGGCCCTCCTTCTCACGTCACTCGTCTACCAACATAGCCCACGCTCCGTGGTCGGATGATCATTGTGCCGTGCGGGGCCGCCGCTCCCGCCGGAGCGGCGGCCCCGTGCCGCCGTGGGCCGGTCAGGCCTCGGAGCGCGGCCGTCCGGGACGGCCCCGGCCGCGGGTCAGGGTGTATCCGTAGATCCCCGCGAGGGCGCCGAGCACCCCGCCCGCGGCGGTCCACAGCCAGCGGTCGGACCACCAGCCGCCGGACCAGCCGTCCTCGGGGGCGCGGGCCGCGCGCTGTTCCTCCGAGGCTCCCGCGATGCCGGGGACGAGGGGTTCGGCGAGGACCGCGTCGACCGCCTGGGCGCCGCCCGTCTCCTTCACGTCGGCCTCCACCTGTGCCTTTACCGGCAGGCCGAGGTCCTCCTCGGGGGAGCCGGCGAGCGTGAGGCGTACGTAGTAGCTGCCCGGGAGCGGGTCGTTGGACCAGGCCTCGGCGCCGGAGCGGACCGTGCGCAGGACGCAGGCCAGTTCCACGGTGGCGTCCTCCTTGGCGGCCGCCGCGCTCTGGGTGCCGTACGTGCAGGCCTGGCGGCGGCGGAGCCCGTCGTAGACGTCGAGCCGCCAGGTGGAGGCGCCGTGCCGGGCGGCGGACTCCGGGAGGGTCACCGAGGCCCGTACGGTGACCCGTTGGCCCGCGTCGACGGGCAGGACCCAGTACAGGTAGTCGCCGCTGGACGCGGAGGCCGTGGCCTTCTGGCCCGGCCGGAAGGGGGTCGCGGTGCGGAAGCCGGTGCCCGCCTCGGTCGGGCCGGCGGCCTTCCCGCCCGCGCTCGGCGTCGGGCTCGGGGCGGCGGTGGCCGCGCCCGCGGGGACGAGGAGGGCGGCTCCCGCGAGCAGGGCGGCCGTCAGGGTGCGTACGGTGCGCATCAGTTGCTCCTCCAGACGGAGACGCGCCAGCGCGAGATCCAGCCCCAGACCAGTCCCGCGATCAGGCCGGTGAGGACGAGCAGGCCGATCAGCCACCAGCCCCGGCCGAGGCCGAAGGAGGCCACGTCGGAGGGTTCGTCGGGGCCGTCGACCAGGTCGATGGTGAGCTCGACGGGCATGCCGGGCGCGGTCTTGACGGCCGGGCCGGCCGAGAAGGAGTTGCTGACCTGGAGGCAGACCGTCTCGGGCACCTCGGCGGCGTCCCCGTCCAGGGCCGCCTTCGGGTAGCGCAGGCCGGTCGAGACGACGTCGGTACGGCCGTCACCGGCCTCGGAGCCGCGGACGATCTCCCGCCCGTGGACGGTGGAGGCGCGCAGCAGCACCCCGTAGTCGTTGTTCACGGCCCGGTCGGCGCCGATGCTGACCGAGGCGCGCAGCTCCTGGCCGGGGCGGACGTCGACGCGGTACCAGCGGTGCTCGCCGAAGGTCTCGCGGTCGCTGTAGAGCCCGGCCTTCAACTGCGGTGCGCCTTCGCACTGCTTGGCGCCCTCGGTGGCCACCGGGGTGGCCACGGGGTCGGCGGCCCGGTCGACGAGTTGTCTGACGCGGCCGGAGAGTTCGGCCGTGTGCGCCACCGAGGTGTACGTGCCTCCTGTGGCCTCGGCGATGCAGGTCAGCTGGGCGCGGGTCTTGGCGTCGGGGACGAGGCCGAGGGTGTCGACGACGAGGTGGATGCCCTTGGCCGCGATGTCGCGGGCCACTTCGCAGGGGTCGAGCGGGGCACAGGTGTCCTCGCCGTCGGTGATGAGCACGATCCGGCGGGTGGCGTTGCCGCCGTCGAGGTCCTGGGCGGCGGCCTGGAGGGCGGGGCCGATGGGCGTCCAGCCGGTGGGCGCGAGGGTGGCGACGGCGGTCTTCGCCTCGGTGCGGTCGACCGTGCCGACGGGGTAGAGCTGCTTGGTGTCCTTGCAGCCGAGCGCCCGGTCCTCGCCGGGGTAGGTGGCGCCCAGGGTCCTTATGCCGAGCCGGACTTCCCCGGGGACGGCGTCCAGGACCTCGTTGAAGGCCTGCTTCGCGGCGGCCATCCGGGACTGCCCGTCGATGTCGGCCGCGCGCATCGACCCGCTGACGTCGAGCACCAGCTCGACCTTGGGCGGCTCTTTGGCGGGCCCGTCTGCGGCGACGGCGTACGACGGGAGGAGCCCCGCGGTCAAGGCGACGAGCAGGCCGCAGGCCCGGGCCGCCAGCCGTTTTCTTGTGATCATCGCCGGATCGTATTGAGGATCCGACGGCAAACCAAAACGCCTTCCCCCGGCGGCGATCCGGTTCCGGACCGGGTACGGGGCCCGGCCCGGAGCCGCGTACGGGACCCCGCGCATGGGGTCTCGTACCCGGCGCCCGCGCCCCGCCCCGCCCCCGCCTGGCGGGCCGTCAGCCGGCGAGGCCCTCGGGGAGGCGGCCGGTGTGCAGGACGCCGAGGTGCTGCGTGGCGCGGGTGAGCGCCACGTACAGGTCGCTCGGCTGGAACTGCGCGGGTTCGACGACGATCACGGTGTCGAACTCCAGCCCCTTGGCCTGGCGCGGGTCCAGCAGGACGGCGCTCCGGGTGAGGTCCGGCTCCTCCCCGGCCCGCACCCCGGGCAGGGCGGCGGCCAGGGCCGGGTGCAGGGGGCGCGGGGCGATCACGGCGAGGCGTCCCCCGGCGGGGGCGCCGGTGCGGACGGCCTCGGCGAGGGCGCCGGGGAGGTCGGCGCTCTGCCGCACCCAGGGACCTACGCCGGTGGAGCGCACCGAGCCGGGCGGTTCGAAGCCGGGGTGGTGGACCCGCAGCACGGCGGCCGCGACCTCCATGATCTCGGCGGGCGTACGGTAGTTGACGCCGAGCCGCACCCGCTCCCAGCGCTCGCCCACGTACGGCTCCAGGATCCGCCGCCACGAGCCGCAGCCCGCCTCGTCGCCGGTCTGGGCCGGGTCGCCGACCAGGGTCATGGACCGGGTCGGGCAGCGGCGCATCAGCAGGCGCCAGGCCATCTCGGAGAGCTCCTGCGCCTCGTCGACGATGACGTGTCCGAAGCTCCAGGTGCGGTCCGCGGCGGCGCGTTCGGCGGTCGTGCGGTGGTCGGTCTCCTCCTGCCGCTCCGCCATGCGTTCCGCGTCGATGAGGTCGTGGGCGGCGAGGTACTCGTTCTCCATGTCCTCGAACTCGTAGGACTCGGAGCCCTGGGAGAGGTCGAGGACGCCCTGCGCGTAGGCGACGCGTTCCAGCCGGTCGCGTTCGGCGGCGGCCCGTTCGGCGCTGTCGTCGACGCCGAGGAGTTCCGCGGCCTCGTCCAGCAGCGGGACGTCGGCGGGAGTCCACTCGCCGGAGGCGCGGCGGATCAGCGCGGCGTCGGCCTCGGGGAGGTGGGAGGGGTCGGCGAGGAACTCGGCGACGAGCCGCTCGGGGGTGAGGTGCGGCCACAGCGTGTCGATGGCGGCATGCACCTCGGCGCTGGTGGCGATCTCCTTGCCGAGCTGGGCGACGTCGTCGGGGCCGAGCAGGTTGGGGCCGCCGTAGGGGTCGGCGCCGATCCGGTCGGCGAGTTGCCCGGTCAGGGCGTCGATGACGGCGAACGCGAAGTAGGGACGGGCCAGGTTGTGGGGCAGGGCGGTGGCGCGGGCCCGGTCGCGGGCGGCGTGGGCCATGGTCCGGTCGAGCAGGAGCGTCCCGTACTCCTCGTGGTCGATCTCCAGGGCCGCCTCGGGGACCACGTCGCTCTCCTCGCCGCTGCCGGCGGGCACGGTCTCGGGGAGGGTCTGCCGGTCGGCGACGGCGCGGGCGAGGACCCCCGCCATGGCGGCGCGTCCCTTGACGGCCGCGGCGCCGGGGCGGTCGGTGCCGGTGGCGCGGACGCCGGGGAACAGGTCCCCCGGGGAGGCCAGCAGCACCCCGGTCTCGCCGAGGGAGGGCAGCACCTCGCCGATGTAGCCGAGGAAGGCCGGGTTGGGGCCGACGATCAGTACGCCGCGCTTGGCGAGGAGCTCGCGGTGGGCGTAGAGCAGGTAGGCGGCGCGGTGCAGGGCGACGGCCGTCTTGCCGGTGCCGGGGCCGCCCTCCACGACGAGGACGCCGCGGTGGGGCGAGCGGATGACGCGGTCCTGCTCGGCCTGGATGGTCCGCACGATGTCGTGCATGCGGCCGGTGCGGGCGGCGTCGAGGGCGGCGAGCAGGACGGCGTCCGCGTCGGAGCCCTCGAACCCGGTGCGTTCGGTGTCGGCGAGGTCGAGGATCTCGTCGTGCAGGGCGGTGACCTCCCGCCCGCGCGTGGTGATGTGCCGGCGGCGGCGCAGGCCCATCGGGACGTGTCCGGTCGCGAGGTAGAACGGGCGTGCCATTTCGGCGCGCCAGTCGAGGACGAGCGGGGTGCGTTCGGCGTCGTCCCGGCGGATTCCGATGCGGCCGATGTGGTGGTCGCGGCCGTCGGAGAACTCCAGCCGGCCGAAACAGAGACCGTGTTCGGCGGCGTTCAGCGCGGCGAACAGGCCGGACTGCTCGGCGACCATCACCTCCCGCTCCAGCCGCTCCTGGTAGCCGTTCCCCCCTTGGCGCAGCGCGGCCCGCATACCGCGTTCGGCCCGGTCCCGGAGGTCTTCGAGCCGGGCGTAGAGCTCCGTGAGGAATTGCTGCTCACTCTGAAATTCGACGTTTGACAATTCCACTCCCGGCGCGATACGATGCCTCTGTAAATCTTCTTCACGCCTGCAATAAAATAAGGCGTGAACTGTTAAATATACGCGAATGCACGCCCCGGACGCCAATTCGTCCGGGGCGTTTTTGTGTGCCGGGGGCGCGTGGGAGCCGTACGAGCCGTACGGGGAACACCCCTCGCGCCGCACGAGGGGTTTGGGGTGGTTTCTCCTAGCATGGGCGTCCCGCCCCGTGCCCCCGAGGAGACGCATGTCCCGAACCCGCCGCTCCGCCGCCCTCTCGGCGGGCGCCCTCCTCTGCGCGGGCCTGCTCCTCTCCTCCCCCGGCGTCGCCGCGGCCGCGGCCCGGCCCGGGCACGACGGCGACCACGGGGCGGCCGGCGGCGAGGCGGCCCTGATCGGCGCGGAGCACGCGCGGGCCCACGCGCAACGGCGCGCCGCCGCCCGGGACGCCGGGGGCTACGCGCAGGCCACCCGTACCGCCTCGCTCGCCCACCTGGCCGACTCCCAGGCCCGGACCAACGCGGGCTTCACCGCCTCCGCGTCGGGCCGCTTCGCGGAGTTCTTCCCCTCCCCCGACTTCGGGGTGCACCTCGCCCAGCTGCCGACCGGGAAGGTACTGCTGTTCTCCTTCGAGCGGGTGGAGACCGACCCCACCAAGGAGACCGGCCCGACGGACCGGATCGGCGCGACCAACGCCGGGCGCGCCTACCTGTGGGACCCGGCGCGGGGGACGGGGGCGCGGGCCTTCAAGGAGGTCCGGCCGCCGACGGTGCTGATGCCCGACGGGACGCACGTCCCGCGCCCGGCGCCGTTCTTCTGCGCCGGCCACGCCTTCCTGCCGAACGGGATGGTGGCCGTCTTCGGCGGCAACACCGGCGGCAAGGGCGGCAGCGGGGCCCGGCTGTCCTTCGTGTTCGACCCCTGGACGGAGACCTGGTACCGCAACCGGGACATGTCGGTGGGCCGCTGGTACCCGTCGGTGGTCACCGGCGCGGACGGCCGCCAGATCATCGTCTCGGGCCAGTCCGAGCGCGGTACGGGCACCCCCACCCCGGTGGTGGAGCGGTTCCCGGCGAAGCGGCTGCCCGTGCCCTGGCGGCCGTACGACATCCCGCTGGACATCGCCTCCGAACGGTTCGGCTCGGACGCGCCGTTCCGCAACGACTACCCCCACCTGTTCTCACTGCGGGACGGCATGATTTACGGGCTGGGCCGCGACGCCGACCAGCAGTGGCGGTTCGATCCGGCCACCGAGACCCGTACCGACCTGCCCCGGCGCCCCGCCGACTTCCGCGGTTACGGGTCCGCCGTGCCGCTCCCGGCCGGTCTGCGCGGCCCGGACTCCGTCCTGGTGCTCGGCGGCGACCCGCACGACCCGAACACGTACGAACTCTCCGGCGACGCCTGGCACACCCGCGAGCCCCGGGCCTTCGGCCGCACCCAGGACGACACGCTCATCCTGCCGGACGCCACGCTGCTCACCGTCAACGGCGCCCTCGACACCCGGGACTACGGCAACGGCCCCTTCAACCCGAAGGCCGACCTCAAGTACCGGCAGATCGAGCTGCGGGACGCGGCCGGGCACTGGCGGCTGGGCCCGGCCCAGCGGCTGCCGCGCGGCTACCACTCCAACGCCCTGGTGATGCCGGACGGCCGGGTCCTGGTGACCGGCGACGAACTCCAGCAGATCGCCAACGACCCCGACATCGGCGACGCGATGGACGGCAGCATCGAACTGTACGAGCCGGCGTACCTGCACCGGGGCCCGCGGCCCGCCCTCGACCGGGTGCCGGGCGCCGAACTCGCCCACGACACGGGCTTCGAGGTGCGCAGCTCGACGGCGTCCGCCGTGCGGCGGGCGGTCCTGCTGGCCCCGACGACGGTGACCCACGCCGTGAACACCAGCCAGCGCCACCTGGAACTGCGGATCACGGCCACCCGCGGCGACACGCTCACCCTGCGCACCCCGCCGTCGGCGGCCGACGCCCCGCCCGGCTACTACATGCTCTTCCTCCTCGACGCGGACGGCGTCCCGAGCCGGGCCCGCTGGATCAAACTCGGCACCCGCCCGGCCGGCCGGCGGTAGTCCGGACACCGTTCCCGGCCGCTCGCGCCGGGCGGCACGTACGCCGCCGCCAGCCCTCGGAGCGGACGAGCGGCCCGCCCGCGCGGGTCACACGGATGGCTGTGGACGAGGGGTTCCGGCACGACAGGGAGACCGGCGGATCGTAGCGTCGGCAGCGCCGGGCCCGACGGCCCGGCGAGGTGAACTCTCCTGATGAGAGGCCGTGCCGATGCGAAGCGACGCCGCCATATCGAGCCTGCTCCGGGTCCACCGGGGAAGCGCCGCACCCGAGGAACTGGCCGCGATCACCGTGGTCGTCGCCTGCCTCGCGGGCCGGGCCGCGGCGTGTGCCGCCGCCCCGCCCGCGCGGGCCGCGCACCACCGCCCGCGGCCGCGGCCCGCGGGCCACGGCTGCTGGGCGGGGTGCTGGGCCTGCCGCTAGCGCGGGGACCCTCAGGGGCGTCGCAGCAGCCGGCGCATCGCGTCCAGCAGGTCGGCCCCCGGGTCGTCGGCGGCGCCCTCCGAGCGCCAGGCGACGAACCCGTCCGGGCGTACGAGGACCGCTCCGTCGGCCGGCAGCGCGTGCGCCCGCGCCCAGTCGGCGTCGTCCGGCTGGACCAGGTCGGCGCCCGGCCCGGAGCCGATGGCGTACGCCTCCAGGCGCGCACCCGTCTGCCGCGCCACCTCGGCCGCCGCCTGCTTCCAGGGCGTGCCCTCGCCGCTGAGCAGCACGAACGAGCGCTCGTAGAGGTCGATCGTGGAGATCCGCTCGGCCGCCCGGGTCAGCCACAGGTGCGGGGCGCGGGTGCCGACGTCGCCCTTGAGGTCCATCTCCTCGGGGATGACCGGCCGGGACGGGTCGCCGCCGAGGACCGCGCCGCGCCCGTACGCGTAACCCATCGCGGTGGTGAGGACCCCGCTGCCCGGACCGCCGCCCATGGTGGGGGGCGGCACGTACCCGGGGTGGCTGTGTTCGGCCGAACGGGCGGACGCGCGCTCGCTGGTGGCGCGGGCCACCGGGAGCCGCTCCTCCTCGTAGGTCTCCAGCAGTTCCGGGCCGGCCGTGCCGCCGAGGACCGCCGCCACCTTCCAGGCCAGGTTGTGCGCGTCCTGGATGCCGGTGTTGGAGCCGAAGGCACCGGTCGGGCACATCTCGTGGGCGGCGTCGCCGACCACGAAGACCCGGCCGACCCGGTACTGCTCCGCGACCCGTTCGGCGGCGTGCCACGGGGCTTTGCCGCCGATCTCCACGTCCAGGTCCGGCACCCCGATGGCCGCGCGGATCTGCGCCACGCAGCGCTCGTCGGTGAAGTCCTCCAGGGTCTCGCCCGTCTCGGGGTGCCAGGGGGCGTGGAAGACCCACTGGGTGTCGTTGTCCACCGGCAGCAGGGCCCCGTCGGCGCCCGGCTTGAGCAGGTAGCAGACGATGAAGCGCAGGTCGCCCAGGACGCCGGCCAGCCGCTCGGAGCGGAAGACGATGCTCACGTTGTGGAACAGCTCGCCGTTGCCCGTCTGGCGGATGCGCAGCGCCTCGCGGACGGGGCTGCGCGGGCCGTCGGCGGCGATGAGGTAGTCGGCGCGGACGGTGAGGTGCTCGCCGGTCTCGCGGTTCTTCACGACGGCGCTGACGCCGGTGTCGTCCTGGTCGAAACTCATCAGTTCGGTGGAGAAGCGGATGTCGGCGCCCTGCGCGCGGCTCCGCTCGGCCAGCACCGGCTCGATGTTGTTCTGGCTGCACAGGCACCAGCCGGTGGGGCTGAACCGCTTCAGCGCGCCGGTCGGGTCGACGGCCTTGATCAGCCACTTGTGCTCCCCGCCGACGAGCGAGGACTCGCTCTGCAGGATGCCCTGATTGGCCTCCAGGGCGGAGGCTTCCTCGCGGATGGCGGGCTCGACCCCCGCCGTGCGGAACAGTTCCATCGTCCGGGCGTTGATGCCGCGGCCGCGGGGGTGAACGGACGTACCGGCGTGCTTCTCGACCAGCAGGTGCCTGATGCCGTGGCGGCTCAGGAACAGCGAGGTGGACAGGCCCACGAGGGAGCCGCCCACGACGAGGACCGGTACGCGAACATCGGCATGCTCTTCCATCAGCTGCGGGCTCCTGATTCGGCTGGGGGTGCGGTGGACGGTTTATGCCCCCGATCGGGGTTCACGTCCGGGCGAGTCGTGTCTTGTCACCCGCTTGATCCGGAGATGTAGCGATCCGTACCCGGCCGGATGACGATGAGCGACAGCGGCGGACCCTCCGAGCCATGCCGCCCGCCGTACCCGACCGAATGACGCAGGGAGCGCGTACGTGCCGGTCTCCGTGCACTCACGAGGTGCACTCACGAAGGAGTGAGGAAATGACAACCACCCTGTCCGAACGGGTGTCGCAGTCCGCCTTCGACGGCTCCATGCTCCGGGTCGTCCTGCTCATGGATCTGCACGAGGGTGCGCAGCAGCGTTTCTTCGACGCCTACGAGCGGCTCCGCCACGACATCGCGTCGGTGCCCGGGCACCTCGGCGACCAGCTGTGCCAGTCCTTCTCGAACCCCTCGCAGTGGCTGATCACCAGCGAGTGGGAGAGCGCGCCGCAGTACCTCGCCTGGGTCAACAGCGAGGAGCACACCGAGCAGGTCCGGCCGCTGGGCGCCTGCGCCCGTTCGATGCGCCCGCTGACCTTCACCGTGCTGCGGGAGACCGGCAGGCGCTACGACGCGGCGCAGCGGTCGGTGGGGGCCCGGCTCCAGCCGGCGCCCCGGCTCGGCGCCGGCGTCGTCCGGCACGCGCTGACCTTCACGGTCAAGCCGGGCAGCGAGGAGGAGGTCGCGCGGATCCTGTCCTCGTACGACTCCCCGCGGGCCCGCGTCGACGAGCACACCCGGCTGTGCCGCACCTCCCTGTTCATGTACGGCAACCGGGTCGTGCGGGCGGTCGAGGTGGAGGGCGACCTGACGGCGGCGCTGCGGCACGTGTCGGAGCAGCCCGAGGTGCGCGCGGTGGAGCAGGCCATCAATCCGTACCTGGAGCAGGACCGGGACCTGGCCGATCCGGAGTCCGCCCGGATGTTCTTCATGCGGGCGGCGCTGCCGGCCGTCCACCACGTGGCCGCGCAGGGGGCGCCGCCCCGGGAGGTGACGCGGCACGCCCTGTACTACCCGGCGAAGCCGGGCTGCGGTCCGCTGGTGGCCCGCTTCCTCGCCCGGCAGGACGAGACGGCCGCGAAGCTCCCGACCAGTCCCGTGCTGAGCAGCAGCATCTTCCAGCGGGACGACGTCGTGGTCCGGCTCCTGGACGTCCGCGGGCCGGCCGACGGCCGCTTCGCCGGCGGCTTCGGCATCGACGGGCCCCGCAGGGCGGCGGTGCTGCGGCGCCTGCTCGCCGGGGAGCCCGCCGGCGGGGCGGCCGCCCCGCACCCGATGACCCCGGTCACCGACCGGCGGGCGCCGGAGCAGGACTGATCCGGACGCACCGCCCGCCCCCGCAGGGCCCGTACCCACCCCACTCCGCACGGCCCGTACCGCCCCCACCCCGACCCGGCAGCCCATGCGCGCACCGCCAGGCTCCGACCCGCCAGGAGGAAGTCAGCATGACCAGACATCACCCGCGCATCGTCGACCTCAGCGAGACCCAGCCCAACCGCAGGCGCGGAGGCGACCTGCGGGCCGTGCTCACCCCGACCTCGGTGGGCTCGACCAGCGGTTTCATGGGCCTGGCGGTGATGGCGCCGGGCGAGTCGATCGCCGAGCACTACCACCCGTACTCCGAGGAGTTCGTGTACGTGGTGGCCGGCAGCCTGGAGGTCGACCTCGACGGCGAGGCGCACCCGCTGCGCGCCGACCAGGGTCTGCTCGTACCGCTGAACATGCGCCACCGCTTCCGCAACGTCGGCGACACCGAGGCCCGGATGGTCTTCCACCTGGGCCCGCTCGCCCCGCGTCCCGAGCTGGGGCACGTCGACACCGAGGAGGCCCCGCACCCGGAGGCCTCGGGGTGGGCGGAGCGTCCGCCGGAGCGCTCGGAGGTGGTGTCGTGACGCGCCGGCGGGTGGCCGTGACGGGGGTCGGGGTCGTCGCCCCCGGCGGCATAGGCACCTCCGCCTTCTGGGACCTGCTGTCCAACGGCCGTACGGCGACCAGGGGCATCACCCTCTTCGACCCGGCCGGGTTCCGCTCCCGGATAGCCGCCGAGGTCGACTTCGACCCGGCCGCGCACGGCCTGGACGAGGACGCGGCGGCCCGGGCGGACCGGTACATCCAGTTCGCCCTGGTCGCCGCCCGCGAGGCGGTGGCCGACGCCGGCCTGGAGCTGGACGGCGAGGGCGCCTGGCGCACCGGCGTCTCGCTGGGGACGGCGGTCGGCGGCACCACCCGGCTGGAGCACGACTACGTCGCGGTCAGCCAGCGGGGCGACTGGTGGGACGTGGACCACCGGCTGTCCTCCCCGTTCCTGCACCGCGCGTTCACCCCCGCCACCCTCGCCTCGGCGGTGGCGGAGCAGACGGGGGCGCGCGGGCCCGTGCAGACGGTCTCCACGGGCTGCACGTCCGGGCTCGACGCCGTCGGGTACGCCGTGCACGCCATCCAGGAGGGCCGGATGGACGTGTGCGTGGCGGGCGCGTCGGACTCCCCGGTCTCCCCCATCACCGTGGCCTGCTTCGACGCCATCAAGGCCACCTCCGCCAACAACGACGACCCGGCGCACGCGTCGCGGCCCTTCGACGCCGACCGGGACGGCTTCGTCCTCGGCGAGGGCGGCGCCGTGCTGGTGCTGGAGGAGCTGGAGCACGCCCGGGCCCGCGGTGCCACGGTGTACTGCGAGATATCCGGGTACGCCACCTTCGGCAACGCCCACCACATGACGGGGCTGACCACCGAGGGCCTGGAGATGGCGCGCGCCATCGAGACGGCCCTGGCCCAGGCCCGGGTGCGGGCCGGTGACATCGACTACGTCAACGCGCACGGTTCCGGCACCAAGCAGAACGACCGCCACGAGACGGCGGCCGTGAAGCGGGTGCTCGGGGATCACGCGTACAAGACGCCGATGACCTCCATCAAGTCCATGGTGGGGCACTCCCTCGGCGCCATCGGGGCGATCGAGCTCGCGGCCTGCGTCCTGGCGATGACCCATCACGTGGTGCCGCCGACCGCGAACTACGAGACCCCCGACCCCGAATGCGATCTGGACTACGTGCCGCGCACCGCCCGCAGCCACACCCTGCGCAGCGTGCTGTCCGTCGGCAGCGGATTCGGCGGCTTCCAGTCCGCCGTCGTCCTGACCCAGCCCAAGGAGGTACGCGCGTGAACAGCCGTACTGCCGCTACGACGGTGGCCGTCACGGGCATCGGGGTCGTCGCGCCCAACGGGATCGGCGCGGACGCCTTCTGGAAGGCGACCCAGTCCGGTGAGAGCGTCCTCGACCGGGTGACCCGGCAGGGCTGCGAGCACCTTCCGGTGCGGATCGCCGGCGAGGTGCGGGGCTTCGATCCCGCGACGCTGGTCGAGGAGCGGTTCCTCGTACAGACCGACCGGTTCAGCCACTACGCGCTGGCCGCGGCCGATCTGGCGCTGGAGCACGCCCGCCTCGGCCGGGCCGACTACGAGGACGACCCGTACGCGGTGGGCGTCGTCACTGCGGCCGGCTCGGGCGGCGGCGAGTTCGGGCAGCGCGAGCTCCAGCGGCTGTGGGGGCAGGGCCCCCGCTACGTCGGCCCGTACCAGTCGATCGCCTGGTTCTACGCGGCCAGCACCGGCCAGATCTCCATCCGGCGCGGGTTCAAGGGCCCGTGCGGGGTCGTGGCGAGCGACGAGGCGGGCGGGCTCGACGCCTTCGCGCACGCGGCACGCGGGATCCGCCAGGGCAGCCGGGCCATGCTGGTCGGTGCGACGGAGGCCCCGCTCGCCCCGTACTCGGTGGTCTGCCAGCTCGGTTACGAGGGCCTCAGCACCTGGGACGACCCGCAGCGCGCCTACCGGCCCTTCACGGCCAAGGCGTGCGGGTTCGTACCGGCCGAGGGCGGCGCGATGTTCGTCGTCGAGGACGCGGAAGCCGCCCGGCGGCGTGGGGCGACGGTCCGGGCCCTGGTGGCCGGGCACGCCGCCACCTTCACCGGGACGCACCGGCCGGACGAGTCCGGCGAGGGCCTGGCCCACGCCATCCGCGGCGCGCTCGCGGAGGCGGGCTGCGCCCCCGAGGAGGTGGACGTGGTCTTCGCGGACGCCCTGGGCACGCCCGAGGCCGACGCGGCCGAGGCGCGGGCGATCCGCGCCGCGCTCGGCGGCCACGGCGCCAAGGTCGCGGTGACCGCGCCCAAGACCGGGACCGGGCGGGCGTACTGCGCGGCCGGCACCCTCGACACGGCCGCGGCCGTCCTGGCCCTGGAGCACGGGGTGGTGCCGCCGACCCCGAACGTCTTCGACGTCTGCCACGACCTCGACGTGGTCACCGGCAACGCCCGGGTGGCCCCCCTGCGGACCGCGCTCGTCCTGAGCCGGGGCCGGATGGGGTCGAACGCGGCACTCGTCCTGCGCGGCGGGCCCGCATCCCGCGCGTAGGGAGCGGGACCCGGTTGGCCAGGGCCGCGCGGGCTTTCGGCGCGGTCCCCGAAAGAGCGGAACAGAGAGAAGGCACCATGTCCGAACGACTGACCATCGAAGAGCTGGCGAAGCTCATGAAGACCGCCGGCATCACCGTCGACCCCACCGAGCTCGCGAGCCGCCCGGAGTCCCAGTTCGAGGACTACGGCCTCGACTCGCTGGGCCTGCTCGGCATCGTCGGCGAGCTGGAGAACCGGCGGGGCCGCTCGCTGCCCACGGACGCGGACCGCTGCAAGAGCCCCCGCGAGTTCATCGACCTCGTCAACAACAGCCTGATGACCGGAGCCTGACATGCCTGGACACACCGACAACGAGATCACCGTCAACGCGCCCGTCGACGTCGTCTGGGACGTCACGAACGACCTGCCCAACTGGCCGGAGCTGTTCAGCGAGTACGCGTCGATCGAGATCCTGGAGAAGGCCGGGAACACCACCCGGTTCCGCCTCGCCATGCACCCGGACGAGAACGGCGTGGTGTGGAGCTGGGTCTCGGAGCGGACCGTCGACCGCGCCGGCCTCACGGTGAAGGCCCGCCGGGTCGAGACCGGTCCGTTCGCCCACATGAACATCCACTGGGAGTACGGGGAGGCGCCCGGCGGCGGCACCCTGATGCGCTGGGTGCAGGACTTCGCGATGAAGCCCGACGCGCCCATCGACGACGCGGGGATGACCGACCGCATCAACCACAACTCCCGCATCCAGATGGAACTGATCCGGGACAAGATCGAACAGCGGCACCACGGCAAGCGCACCCCGGCGGCGGCCCGCCGCTGAGCCGCGGCGCCGCTCCGCCCGCCGCCCGCCGCCCGCCGCCCGCCGCCGAGCCGCGGCGCCCCGCCCCACCCGAGTCGAAAGGCAAACCCTCCCGATGCACCAAGCCCTCATCGTGGCCCGTATGGCACCCGGTTCGGCGCCCGACATCGCCGGCCTGTTCGCCGCCTCGGACGCGGGTGAGCTGCCCCACCTGGTCGGGGTCAGCCGCCGCAGTCTCTTCCAGTTCGGGGACGTGTACCTGCACCTGATCGAGTCCGAGAAGGACCCCGGCCTGGCCATCGCGCAGGTCACCGACCACCCGGAGTTCCGCGACCTGAGCGACCGGCTGTCGGCGTTCATCAGCCCGCACGACCCGCAGACCTGGCGCGGCCCCAAGGACGCCATGGCGCACCGGTTCTACCGCTGGGAGCGCGGCGCCGTCCGCTAGTCCGTACGGGTGCCCTTGCCGCCGCCGCACCGGCCGGTCGGCCTGGGCACCCACGGCCACCGCTCGTGACGGGGGGAATTCGGCAGGTAGTTTTTACATGAATACCTGACTGAATTGCCGTCAATAAGGTTGCACCTCTTATCTCGATTTGATAACGACATCTCGGAAAAGGCCTGGACCTTTCCGTAGTGACGCGCGTAACTGCCTTGTTTTTACGGGAACTTGACGGATCATCAAATCATGCTCCCAGGTAACGGATAGATTTCCCCGGCCCGGCTCCCCTTTGTCCGAATTCTCCACGGCTTCCGTCTGGCAAGCTTCCGCGCACCCACTCTCCTGACCAGGACTTGAGGTGCGCATGACAGCACGACACACCGGCGGCCGACGACGTAAACCGCGTGAACACCGACGCAGACCACGCCGCCTGATACTCCTCACCGCCGCCCTGGCCTCGGCGGCGGTGATCGCGGGCGGGATCGCCTATTCCGGCCTCGGCGCGAACGCCGAGGCGACGACCCCCGCTCTGGCCTCGGGGCCCGGCGCCCCCGCCGAACCGGCCGCCGCACCGGCCCGGGACGCGGAACCCGCCGCCCTCGCCTCCGCACCGGCGAACGAGAACGCCCGCGGCATGGTCTACGACGGACTCGCGCCCGCCCCCAAGGGCGACCGCTGCGCCGGCGTGTACCGCACGGACGCCGGACTCTGCACGCACGGCCCCGACGCGCCGCCCGGCGGTGTGGACATCAAGCGGGACGTCCAGCCCGTGGTCCGCGCCAAGGCCGCCGCGGCCGACCCCGCGGCCCCCGCCGCCTCCGACCCGGCCGCCACGGAAGGCGGCGGGCGTCCTCAGGACGCGCCCGCCGCCGACGCGCGCACCGCGGGCTCCGCCGCCGCCTCCCCGCCCGCCGCGCCGGCCGCCGGCAGCCAGGGCGTCGCGGCCGGTCCGGCCGGCCAGACCGTCCAGTGCGACGGCGACGGCACCTCCGGCAACCGCGTCCAGGTCGTCTACGCGCACGGCCCGGGCCGCGACCGGTACGCCGAGTACCTGGCCTCCTTCCGCAAGTGGGCGGCCGACGCCGACCTCATCTACGCGGCCAGCGCCAAGGAGACCGGCGGGATCCGCCACATCCGCTACGTCACGGCCGCCGACTGCACCCCGTCCGTGATCGGCATCGAGCTCCCGGACTCCGCGCTCGCGGAGTTCAGCGCCACCAACGCCGCGCTCGCCGCCAAGGGCTTCGACCGCCGCGACCGCAAGTACATGATCTTCGCGGACACCCAGATCTACTGCGGCATCGGCACGTTCAACGGCGACGAGCGGCACGGCCAGGACAACCTGAGCAACTTCGGCCCCTCCTACGGGCGCACCGACTCGGGCTGCTGGGGCGGCCACACCGCCGCGCACGAACTCGGCCACAACCTGGGCGCGGTCAACAACAGCGCCCCCAACACCAGCCGAGGCGCGCACTGCACGGACGAGTTCGACGTCATGTGCTACTCGGACACCCCGTACTACCCGCAGATGCGCAACGTGTGCACGAACCAGGCCTCCGAGAACATCCTGGACTGCAACCACGACGACTACTTCCACACCAGCCCCAAGGCGGGCAGCTACCTCGCGACCCACTGGAACATCGCCGACAACCAGTTCCTGATGCGCACCGACGGCGGCGGCACCGGGCCAACCCCGGACCCGAACCCCAGCCCGACGGCGAAGCCCACGCCCTCACCCACCAAGAAGCCGGACGGGGGACCGGCCGTGACGGCCGGTCAGATCCAGGCCGACTCCGTGGTCCTGAGCTGGCCCCGTACGGAGGGCGCCGCCTGGTACCAGGTCCTGCTGAACGGCAAGCACCTGACCTGGGTCCAGTCCACCTCCCTGCGCGTCTACCACCTCCAGCCCGGCACCGCGTACACGGCCTCCGTCTCGGTCCGGGACACCGCCGGCCGTGACAGCGGCCCCGGCAAGGCCGCGTCCTTCCGTACGACCGCCCCCGGCGGTACGACCACCACCCCGGGCACCCGCTACGTGCTCGGCAACGGCAGCAGCGGCATGTCCGCCGAGCTGTGGGACGGGCGCACCGCCGACGGCACCGTCCTGGTGGCGGGCCGGACCAACGGCTACGCGCAGCAGCAGTGGTACTTCGACGACGCCGGGAGCGGGCTGGTCCGGATCCGCTCCGCCGTCTCCGGCAAGTGCCTGCAGCCCGGCGGCGCCCCGGCCGCCGGCATGTGGGTGGCCCAGCGGCCCTGCTCGGACACGGCCGCCCAGCAGTGGCGGCTGGCCTCCCGCGACGGCGCGGTGACGGTCACCGACCCGGGCGGCGGCTTCGCCCTCACGGTGAGCGGCCGCCCCTACTACGGGAACTGGCTGCTCGACCTCCAGCGCGCGGACGGCCGTCCGGCGCAGGCCTGGACGGTCCGCAAGGCGGGCTGACCCGCCGGCCCGGAGGGCGGTCACCCCCACGGCCGCCCTCCGGGCCCAGCCGGCCCTCGGCCCACCTCGCCCCCTGCCCCCCGCCCTTTCGTCCCCCCTCCCCCGCCTCCCTCCTCCCGCCTGGAGCACCATGACGACGCGACCGCGCCTCCTCCGCCCGTCCTTCGCCGCCCTCGCCTTCACCCTGCTGCTCCTCGCGCAGGCCGTGGCCGTGGCACTGGCCGGTACCGCGCACGCCCACGGCGACACCCTGAAAGTGGTGATCACCGGTCAGCGCGGCGGCCACGTCACCGCCGACGTCACCTGGGAGAACGACGGGGACCCCGTCGAGGAGGCCGTGGCCGCCACCGTGAACGCGGTGAGCGCCGACGGCACCCGTACGGTGGGCCCCTGGCGGCTGGTCCGCGACGGCGGCGGGGCCGCCGCCTGGACGACCGCCGAAACGCTGCCGCCGGGCAGCTGGACAGTGACCGTCGACGCGGGCTTCCCCTCGCTGGGGCACGCCGAAGGGGCGCTCGCCGTCCCGGTGGTGGACCCGGCCCCGTCGGCCACTCCCCCGGCGCCGCCGGCCTCCGCTCCCCCGGCACCGGGCCCCCTGCCCGCCCGGCCCGCGTCCACCGACGGTGACGGCGGTACCGGTTCCACGGACGGCTCCGGCTCAGACGGCTCCGGTTGGTGGACGACCGCCGGGGTGGCCGGGATCGCCCTGGCCGGCGCGGCCGCCGGGGTCCTGCTGCGCCGCAGGCGGCTGCGGCGCCGCTGACGGAGTGTCGCCCGGCGCCCCGGCCCCGCGGCCCTGCATGGTGGTCCCGGCAACGGCCGGATCGTTCCACGGACAGGGCGGGAGAGGCGCATGAAGGGCACCGAGGTGATCGCGGAGGGCTTCGCACGCATCCGGGAGGTGGTCCACGAGGTGGTCGACGGACTCCCGGCGGAGCAGCTCAACGCGCGGATCGACCCGGCGGCGAACTCGATCGCGTGGCTCGTCTGGCACCTGACCCGGGTGCAGGACGACCACATCGCCGACGCCGCCGGGCTCGACCAGGTGTGGGCGGCCGGGGGCTGGGAGGAGCGCTTCGGCCTGCGGCTGCCCGCCGGCGCCACCGGGTACGGACAGAGCGCGGAGCAGGCCGGGGCCGTGCGCGTGGACTCGTACGAACTGCTGCTGGGCTACCACGACGCGGTGCACGAGCAGACCCTGGGCTTCGTGCGCGGGCTCGCGGCGGCCGACCTCGACCGGGTTGTCGACGAACGCTGGGACCCGCCGGTGACCCTCGGCGTCCGCCTCGTCAGCGTCCTGGCCGACGACCTTCAGCACGCGGGCCAGGCCGCCTACGCCCGGGGCGTGATCGAACGGCGGTAGCGGCGGCCGTAGGGTGGTGGGCTGTGACGACACCTGTGAACACCCGGTTCGGCGACGCGTTCCTGTTCGAGGCCGAACGGCACGCCGTCTGGGGCGCGGCGCAGCTGCGGACACTGACGGCCTTCCTGCCGCGGGGCGACTGGAGCGCCGACCTCGACGCCTGCCTCTACCGCCAGGGCGGCCTGGAGCTGCGGGTGTCCGTGCTGGGCACCTACGACACCTCGGCGGGGTCCTGGATGTGGGGCTGGGCCAACCCGGGGCTGCGCGGCACTCAGGTCGTCGCGCTCTCGGGCCGCGTCGGGGAGTACGGGAGCACGTACGGCATCCCGGAGTTCGCCCAGGAGGTGCTGGACCTGTCGGGCTTCGCCGACCCGCGCCGGGCCGCGGAAACGCTCGCCTTCGCTGCGATGGGAGTGGCGGGCGCGCCGGGGTACATCGGCGTGCAGGCCGGTCCGGACACGCAGTTGTACCTGCTGCCCGACGACCCGCGGGTGCCGCACGCCGCCTTCGACCCGGCGGCCCTGCCGTCCTCGCTCAGTTCGGCGGTGGGCCTGATCGGCCACTCCCCGTACGCCATGGCGGCCGGCTACTTCGAGCACTTCGGCCTGCCGCAGCGGCAGGAGCCCGGCCGGATCACCGCCGCGCTGCCGGGTGACGTCACGGCCGTGGTCGACTTCGACGAGCTGGGCCGTCTGGCGAACATCCGGGTGACGCTGAACGGCCACGCCTGAGGCGTTCCGCCGCGCGCCGGCCGGCCCGTGCGTCAGCCGGGCTCCGGCGTCAGTCGGCCGGGGGGTGGTCGGCGGCTCGGGCCTGGCCGGAGCCGGCCGACAGGTCGAGGGTGCGGACGGCCGAGGGGTCGCGCAGGGTCTCCGCCACCTCGCACGCGCCCGCGCCCGCCCGGCTGGTGACGCGGTAGCGGGTGGCCGGGGGAACGGTGAGGTCGAGGCGGCCGGCGCCGGCCCGGCCGGTGACCCTGTCCGGCGGAACCAGGAAGCGTACGTCCGCCCGCCCGGCCCCGGCGCTGACGTCGGCCTGGCGCGAGGCGAGGCCGGTGGCGCGCAGGAGTCCCGAGCCGGCGTGGGCCCGCAGCGGTCCGCGCAGTCCCTCCAGGACCAGGGATCCGGAGCCGGTGCCCGCGTCGACGGGGCCTTCCAGGCCGCTGACGGTGATCCGGCCCGAGGTGCCGGACACCTTCACCGGGATCCCGGTCGGCACGGTGACCGCGAGCCGGACGGAGCAGCCGGGCGCGTCGGCCTCGTCGAGGGTGTCGCCGGGGCAGTGCGGGGTCAGTCTGAGGGTGCCGCCGTCGCCGGGCCGGCTCTGCTCGATCTCCGGCCGTCCGGCCGCCCAGCGGACGTCGGCCCGGTAGCCGACCTCGTCGTCACCGCGCGCCGTGACGCGGACGTCGGCGGCGCCCGCCACGATCTCCACGGCGGCCACCGGCCGGCCGGCGCTGTCGCCGCGCAGCACGGCGCGCTGCCCGCTGCCGTGCGTACGGACCTGCCAGCCGGCCGACAGCAGGACCAGCACGGCGCCGAGGGCCGCGGCGCACTGCCAGGCCCGGCGGTGGGTGCGGCGGCGGACCGCGTCCGGCGCCGGGTGGCCGGCCGGACCGGTCGCCGGGCGGGGTGCCGGACCGGTCGCCGGGCGGGTCACGGGGTGCCGTCCAGGAAGCGGAGGACGGCGAGGACCCGGCGGTGTGCTTCGGCGGCCGGGGGCAGGTCGAGCTTGGTGAAGATGTTGTTGATGTGTTTGGCCACCGCGCTCTCGCCGACGACGAGGCCTTCGGCGATCCCCGCGTTGGAGCGGCCCTCCGCCATCAGCGCGAGCACCTCGCGCTCGCGCGGGGTCAGCCGCTCCAGCGGGTCCGGGCCGCCCCGGCGGAGCAGGAGCTGGGCGACGACCTGGGGGTCGAGGGCCGTCCCTCCGGCGGCCACCCGGCGCAGGGCGTCGATGAACTCCTCCACGTCGGCGACGCGTTGCTTGAGGAGGTAGCCGATGCCGGAGCCGCTCGCGGACGCCAGCAGGTCGGCGGCGTACCGTTCCTCGACGTACTGGGACAGCAACAACACCGCTGTGCCGGGGCTCTGGCTACGGATCATGAGCGCGGCCCGGACGCCCTCGTCGGTGAAGCCGGGCGGCATCCGGACGTCCACGAGCGCGAGGTGGGGGCGGTGTTCCTCCACGGCGGCCAGCAGCCCCTCGGCGTCGCCGGTCTCGGCGCACACCTCGAAGCCGGCCATTTCGAGGACTTTGACAAGGCCTATGCGCAGGAGGACGGAGTCCTCGGCGATCACAGCTCGCACGGCAGCTCCACGGTGACGACGGTCGGGCCCCCGACGGGGCTGTTGATCATTATGGTTCCGTCGACCGAGCCCACGCGTTTGCGCAGGCCCACCAGCCCGGTGCCGCCCGCGGGGTCCGCGCCGCCGACGCCGTCGTCGGTGACGACGAGGCGCAGCAGGGTTCCGCCGGCGGCGGTGACCCGGGTGACGCGTACCGAACAGCGGTCGGCGCGGGCGTGTTTGGCCACGTTGGCGAGGGCCTCGGAGACGACGAAGTAGGCGACGGCTTCGATGGTGGGGCCCGGGCGTTCGGTGAGGTCCACGGTGAGGGCGACGGGCAGCGGGGCGCGGGCGGCGATCCCGGAGAGCGCGGCGTCCAGGCCGCGGTCCTCCAGGACGGCCGGGTGCAGGCCGCGGACCAGGTCGTTGAGCTCCTCGATGGCTTCCTTCGCCTCGCGGTGGGCCTCGTCGATGACGGCCCTGGCCTCGGGCGGCAGGCCGGGGAGGGTGGCGCGGGCGATGCCGAGGTTCATGGCGAGGGAGACCAGCCGCTGCTGGGCACCGTCGTGCAGGTCGCGTTCGATGCGCCGGCGTTCGAGGTCGGCGGCGTCCAGGACGCCGGCCCGGCTCTCGGCGAGGTCCTCGACGCGGCGCTCCAGTTCGCGGGCCCGGCTGGGGCCGAGGAGGGCGGTCGCGGCGGCGGTGTCGAGCCGGGTGAGGGCCGCCGCGGCCCAGGGCGCCGCGCACAGCAACAGGCCACCGGCGACGGTGAGCACGTCGTAGCCGTTGGGCAGGAGGCCGGGCAGGCCGGGCAGGTCCCCCTGGGCGTCCGGGGGCAGCGCCCAGGACCAGGCGTACACGCTCGCGGCGGCCGCGCCGCCCGCCCAGGCGAGGACCAGGACGACCGCGCCGGCCGCGATGAGCGGGCTGACCGCGAGGTGGTAGCCGTACTGGCGCCAAGTGGACTCGGAGCGCAGCCGTTCGGCGAGTCCCCGCGCGCTGCGCCAGGGGTGCGCGTGGCGGACCGGCGGGATGTCCAGGTCGAGCAGCGAGCGGAAGCGGCTGCGCTGGAGCGCCGTCAGCAGCGGGCTGAACACCAGGGCGGCCAGCAGGGGTCGGGGGCTGTGGCCGGGGCCGGTGGCGACGAGCAGGCAGCCGAGGAGCAGGGGCAGCGCGGGCACGATGGCGGCGGCGCCGAAGACGGTGTTGCGCCGGGCCCACGCCGACCAGGGGGTGTGCGCGGCGATCCAGGTGTACGTACGCCTCAATGCGCCGGAAGTTGCCATGCCCGTACGGTAATCGGCCTGGTCAGGACGCTGCCACCACCCTGGTGCCCGGTACGGGGTGTACCTGGCACCACCCCCGGTCCGGACGGTGGCGCTACTGATCTTCGCGGCGCGCGGCACGAGGCTGGTGGGGTGCCCGGCGGACGGACCGGCGGGCCGGAAGGAGACCCGCCGCCATGTCCCCCGTCGCACCGCCCTTCCCGCTCCCGCGGCGCACCGCCCGCCTTTCGGCGGTGCTCACCGGCGCCGGGCTGGCGCTGGTGCCGTGGATGGTGGCGCTGGCGACGACGCTGCCCGCGACGGCGGAGGTGGGGAACTGGCCGGCCGCGTGGATAGGACTGGACGCGATGCTGGCCGCCGGGCTGGCCGGGACGGGGGTGCTGCTGCGCCGGGCGGACCCGCGGGTCTCGCCGGTGGCGGCGGCCACCGCGGCACTGCTCCTGGTGGACGCCTGGTTCGACGTCACCACGTCGGCGGGCACGAGCGGTCAGGGCATGGCGCTCGTGCTGGCGCTCGCGGCGGAGCTGCCGATGGCGGGGCTGTGCGCGGTGGTGGCCGCCCGGCGGCCGGCTACTCGATGACGAGCTCGACCGGGATGTTGCCGCGGGTGGCCTTGGAGTAGGGGCAGACCTCGTGGGCCCGCTTGACCAGCAGGGTGCCGGTCTCGCCCGCGAGGGACTCGGGGAGCTCGATGCGCAGGGTCACGGCGAGGCCGAAGCCGCCGCCCTCCTGGCCGATGGAGGTCTCGGCGGTGACGGAGATGTCGCCGGTCTCGACCTTCATCTGGCGGCCCACCAGACCGAGCGCGCTGGCGAAGCAGGCGGCGTAGCCGGCGGAGAAGAGCTGCTCGGGGTTGGTGCCCTGGCCGTTGCCGCCGAGCGCCGGGGGCATGGCGAGCGGGAGGTCGATCTGGCCGTCGGAGCTGACGGCGCGGCCCTCGCGGCCGTTGGCGGTGGCGACAGCGGTGTACAGCGCGTCCATCGGGAGGTCCTTTCACAGGGGCGGGACGGTCGGTGGCCGTTCCTGGTCACTAATAGACCACACAATTCAGTTGTGCACAACTCAATAGCTCGCGAGCGTGCTCCGGTACACTGGCCCGCATGACCGAGCAGCCCGCGACGACCGAGCAGCCCGCCACCGGGCACCACCCCGTGGCAGCCCTCCGCGACCAGGACTTCCTCCGCCTCGACGGGCAGATCTGCTTCGCGCTCAACGCCGCGAGCAGGGCGTTCGGCGGGCTCTACCGGGTCGTCCTCAAAGACCTCGGGCTGACCTATCCCCAGTACCTGGTGATGCTGGTTCTCTGGGAGCAGGGCACGACGCCGGTCAAGGACCTGGGCCTGCGCCTGCGGCTGGACTCCGGCACGCTCTCACCCCTGCTCAAGCGGCTGGAGGCGGCCGGCCTGATCCGGCGCGAGCGCAGCACGCTCGACGAGCGGTCCGTGCACGCGGTCCTCACCGAGGAGGGCGCCGCCCTGCGCGAGCGCGCGGTGGAGGTGCCGCGCCGGATCGCCGCGGCCACCGGCTTCGACCTGGCCGAGATCCGCGACCTCCAGGTACGCCTGGGCCGGCTCACCGCGGCGCTGGACGCCGCCGCCCCGCAGGGCTGAGACCCGGGGGGTCCGCGCGGCGGACCCTCAGGAGCTGCGCTCCATGGTGGGGCGCAGGCGTTCCAGCAGGGCGTGGAGGGTGGCGCCCTCGGTCTCGTCGAGGGTGTCCAGCGCGCCGTGCGTCGCCTGCATCTCCTCGCGGACCCGGCGGATGGTGTCGCGGCCCTCGTCGGTCGCCACGACGTTCTTGACCCGCCGGTCGGCCGCCGAGGCCTCCCGCCGCACCAGCCCGCGGGCCTCCAGGCGGTCCACGATCCCGGTGACGTTCGAGGCGTCGCAGGCCAGCAGGGTGGCGAGGCCGCGCATCGGCACGGGGCCGTCGAGCTGGGCGAGGACCTTGGCCTGCGTCGACGTGAGCCCGTGGCGGCCGGCCGCGGCGGCGAAGTCCCGCCACTGCGCGGTACCGATCGCGGCGAGCAGTTCGAGCAGCTGGAGCTTGGTGGGGCCGTGGGGGGCGGGGGCGCTCATACCTCCGGAGCGTACTCCAGGATAGTTGACATTATCAACCTTTTACTTGACCACCTTAACTATTCGCGGCTACCTTCGTCCAAGTACTTGATGACATCAAACATCTGCGTTCTGAAGCAGTAAGAAGGTCCTGCCAGCCATGAGCTCCGCCGCATCCGCCCCCACCGACGCGAAGAACAGGAACGAGACGGTCATCGTCTTCGCCCTGAGCCTCGCCGCCATGGTCGTGTCGATGATGCAGACCCTGCCCGTACCGATCCTGGGCCTGATCCGCAACGACCTCGGCACCTCCACCGCCAACGTCAGCTGGGTGACCACCGCCACCCTGCTGTCCGCCGCCGTCTTCACCCCCCTGCTCGGCCGCTTCGGCGACCAGCACGGCAAGAAGCCCACGCTGGTGGCCGTCCTCGGCGTCATGGTCGCGGGATCCGTCGTGGCGGCGCTGGCGACCTCGCTGCCGCTGCTGATCCTGGGCCGGGTGCTCCAGGGCGCGGCCACCGCGATCTTCCCGCTGGCCCTGTCCGTCCTGCGCGAGGAGGTCCGGCCGCAGAAGCTGCCCGGCGCCATGGCCCTCGTCAGCGGCACCCTCGCCTTCGGCAGCGGTCTGGCGCTGGTCGCGACCGGCCTGCTCACCTCCGGCGCCGACGCCGACTACCGCAACGCCTTCTGGATGGCCACCGGTTTCGCCACCCTGGCCCTGCTCGCCGTCGTCTTCCTGGTCCCGGCCACCCGTCACAAGACCGGCGGCCGCACCGACTTCCTCGGCGCGCTGACCCTCGGCATCGCCCTGCTGCTGCTCCTGCTGCCCATCTCCCAGGGCCACGAGTGGGGCTGGGCCTCCGCCCGCACCCTCGGCAGCTTCGCGGGCGCGGCCGTCATGACCGCCGTCTGGGTCCTGGTCGAGCGCAAGGTGCGCGAACCCCTCGTCGACATGAAGATGTTCGTCCACCGCCCGGTGCTCATGGCCAACCTGGCCGGCATCCTCGTCGGCTTCGGCATGTTCGCGAACTTCCTCGGCGTCTCCTACCTCGTGCAGATGCCGCAGAAGCTCACCGGCTACGGCTTCGACGCCTCCATCCTGCGCGCCTCCGTACAGTTCCTGCTGCCCGGCGCGATCGTCTCGCTGCTGGCCTCCCCCGTCGGCGGCCAGCTGGTCCGCCACCGCGGTCCGCGGGTCGCGCTCGCCCTCGCCGCCGGGCTCGGCGCCGTCGGCTTCGGCTGGCTGGCCCTGGACCACGGCCACACCTTCTCGGTGATCGGCGCCGGTCTCATCGTCGGCGCGGCCGTCAGCTTCGGCTACGCGGCCATGCCGGCCGTGATCATGTCCAGCGTCCCGCACCACCAGAGCGGCATCGCCAACGGCATCAACTCGATCTCCCGCTCCACGGGCAGCGCGATCGGCAGCGCCATCGTCACCACGATCCTGGCGTCCAAGACGATCGAGCACCTCCCGCCGGGCGTTCCCGCCCTGCCCGCCGAATCCGGCTTCACCCTCACCTTCGGGATCGGGGCCGCCGCCTTCGCGCTGGTCGCGCTGATCAGCTGGCTCGGCCTGCGCTCCGGCCACGGCCCGCGCGTGGCCGTGCCCGCCGCGGTCACCGTCGCCGTTCCGGCCACGGACGAGGCCGCGCCCAACGCCGCGCGGCAGGACGCGGCGAAGGCCGTGGAGACCGCCGACGCCGTCTGATTCCACTCGCCTTCCGCCGCTGCCCCCGGTCCCTCGGACCGGGGGCAGCGGCATGTCCGGGTCCCCGCAGCCCCGGGAAGGGCCGCCGGACGCCCTGCCCGCCGCGTTGTCAGTGGCGCTCGCTAGTCTCCCGACATACCGCGGCTGACAGGGCTCTGACGCCCTGTTCCATGCTGCGCAAGAGCGTTTTCGGACAGGCGGGAGGGGCACGGGCTGATGGGGTGGCTGGCGGTGGACGAGGGGTACGAGATAGCCCTCGTGGAGGGACGGGTCGCCGTGCGACGGCCCGCGGGGCGGCAGTTGAAGACGGTCCCGAAGGCGTTGCGCGACCACCCCGAGGTGGACCGGCTGCGCCGGCTCGCCGAGTGGCTCGACCGGCACGAGGCCGCCTGCGCCGCCCAGGTGGACACCTGGATGGTGTCCTCCCTGCCGGTCCCGACCGCCCTTCTCGCCCGGGTGTGGCCCGACGAGGCCTGGCAGGCCGCCCTGCGCGACCTGGCCGTCGTCCCCGACTCCGACCCCGACGAGGTCGGCTTCCTGCGCGGCGCCACCGCGGAGGGCGAGCTGAAGGTGGTCGACCTCGACGGTGAGACGGTGCGCCTGCGCCCGCGCACCGTGACCCTGCCGCACCCGGTGCTGCTGCCCGACCTGGACGACGTACGGGAGTTCGCGGCCGAACTGGACCTCGTGCAGCGGGTCGAGCAGATCCACCGGGCGACCTGGGTGAAGCCCGCGGACCTGTCCCCCGGCGCGAGCGAGGTCAAGGAGTACGCGGGCGGGGCCTTCCCCACCCGCTTCAGCCTCGCCGCCCGCGCCACCGGCCTCGGCTACCGGGTCTCCGGCGGCTACGCCACCTGCGCGGTGCGCGACACCGGCCGGGCGGTGGAGGCGGCCGTGTGGATCGGCGAGCCGTACTGGGACGAGGGCACCGAGACCGGGCCGCTGAACTGGCACGACGGGGAGGGGCGGGCCGTACGGCTCGCCGAGGTCGGACCGGTGGCCTGGTCCGAGGGGATGCGGATGGCCGCGGCGCTGTACGCCGGGCGCACGATCGAGGAGGGCGGGAACGCATGAGCACCACCACCGTGCAGACGACCGGCACCACCGGCGGGGAGAACGCCGCACTGCTGGCCGCGGGCGCCGTCCTGCCCGCCGACGCCACCGGCGCGGGGCCGTCCGCCGTCCCGCTGACCGCACGCGCCTACACCCACCCCGCGCTCGGCGACGGGCGGTTCGTCGTGCGGCTCGCCGCCGCCGAACTGGGCGCCGCCGAGGACCTCGCGGCCGGCTTCCTGGGCCTCGTACCGCAGGGCGAACCGCCCGTCGTCGGTCTCGGCCGGCGCCGGGCGCTCGGCTTCCCCGAGTGGGTGCTGGTGCACCATCCGCAGGACGGCCACCACGCCCTCGCGGTCGTTCCCGAGCTCGACCGGCTCACCCGGCACGCCAAGACCAAGCCGAAGGCCGCCCTGGACGCCGTCCACGAACTGGCCGACCGGCTCGCCGCCGCCGTCCCGCACTTCCTGCCCGTCTTCTACGAGCAGACCGCGCGGATCTTCCTCGGCGTCGAGAACACCACCTACGCCGCCCAGCTGTTCGGCCGGGCCCGCGCGAGCGAGGCCCGTTACGGGCTGCGCGTCGACGAGGACCGCCTCGACGCCGTCTTCCTCGAATTCGCCCTGGCCGGCGCCCTCCCGGTGAAGGTCCTCACCGGGTACGGCAGGGAACTCGCCCAGCGGGTCTCCCCCGCCGAGGCCCTCACCCGCTTCCGCCGCCTGTGCGTACGCCGCACCGCGGGCGGCCTCGCGCCGTCCGCGCAGGCCACCACCGAGCTGCGCCGCCTCGCCCGGGCCGCCGCGGTGGCCGCCGGCGAGGCCGAACAGGAGTACCTGGCCGAGCTGCTGCCGCTGCCCGCCACCCAGCGGGCGGCGGCCGGCTGGTGGAAGGCCCACCGCGCCGCCCTCGTCGCGCTGGCCCGCCGCGAACCCGCCGTACGGGGAACCCTGCTCGGGATGACCCCCGCCAGCGGTGGCGAGGCGGGCGCCCTGGCCGCGCTCTGGCTGGAGGTGCTGGAGGAGTCCGGCGCCACCGCCGGACTGGCCGACGCCGGCCTGCCCGCGCGGGAGCGCTGCGCCGACGGCACGGCCGGCTGGCTGGAGCGCTTCCACACCGCCCGGCACTCCGGCTGGGGCACCGCGCCCGAGCTGCCCGCCCTGCTGACCCTCATCACCCGCTGCGCCCGCATGCTGCGCGCCGAACTGGCCCTGCCCGGCCGCGAGGAGGGGCTGCGCCTGACCCTCCAGGACGTGAACCTGATCGACCTGCTGCTCTCCCTCGGCCTGACCGTCACCGAACCCGGCGACGGCCGGCACGGGGTCATGGGCCTGGACCAGTGGGCCCGCTCGGCCGAGCCGCGCGACCTGCGCGCCCTGTGCGCCGACGAGCGGCTGCGGCCCGCGTTCCTGCGCGCCCTGGACCGCCAGAACCAGCACGGCTCGGGCAGCCGTGACACCGTCCGGCGTCTCGCCGCATGCCCCGGCAGCGCCCCGCTCGTCGCCGACTGGGTCCGCGAGGTGGCCGCCGAGTCCACGGCGGCCGCGCTGCCGGACCTGCCCGACGCGATCCGGCGGCTGACCTGGCTGCCCGCCGAGGCCCTCGCGCTCGCCCCGGCGGAGGTGTCCGAGGCCGCCTCCACCGACCTGGGCGAGGTCCTCGCCCGCACCCTGCGCGGCGGCCTGCTGGAGGAACTGGTCTGGCCCGTCTGGGAGGCGGCCGTCGCCGAACTGTCGCCCGCCGGCGACCGCCGCCGCCTGACGGTGATGGACGCCTGGCCGTACGTCATCGTCGCCGGCGACACCCAGGTCCGCGTCCTGGACGCCGACTCCACCGTGCTCACCCACGACCTGCGCGTCCCCCGCACCGGCGGCAACCACCGGCTCGGCTTCCACTACACCGACGGCGACCTGCTGGTGTTCTGGGTCCCCTACGACGGCCCCGCGCAGGGCTACTGGCTCAGCGCCCCGCACGACGTGCTCACCCTGGGCTCCACCGCCACCTACTGGTCGGTGCGTTCCGGGCACGTCACCCTGCCCCTGCCGGGCGGCGGCCGCACCACGGGCGCCGGCGTCCTGCACCCCGGCGACAGCCGGCTCCCCGCCGAACGGCCCGTCATCAGCGACGGCTCCGCGTACTGGACCTGGCTCCCGGGCGCGCACCAGGACGGCCGGCGCGAGGAGGCGGGCTGGACCGAGTACGACCCCGCCACCGGGACCCACGGCCGGCGCTCCCTGCCCGCCTTCCTCGCCGACGCCCTGCGCGACCACCCCGCCGGCAGCGCCCTGTCCGACCACACCGGGCAGACCTGGCTGCGCCCGACCCCCACCGTCGAGGGGTCGGTGCTCGGCGCGCCCGTGGACGGACTGCTCGGCTGGCGCACCGTACACACCCCCGGACAGGACGCGCACGGCTGCGACACCGCCGGACGGACCGTCACCCTCGGCGCGGGCGGCGGCCACCTCCGCCAGGCGGTCACCCTGCCCGGCGACGACCGGCCCCGGGCCGTGTCCTGCGGCTGGCGCACGCTCACCCTGCACGACCCGGAGGGCGTCCCCGTCTCCCGGATGACCGGCGACCACCACAACGAGGCGTACTCCGCCCGCGGCGCGGAGCTCCCCCCGCTGCCCTACTGGTACTGCCTGCGCGCCCGGGACCCCGAGGGCTCGGCGGCGCTGCGCGCGCTGGACACGGACGCCGCCCGGGCCCTGTGGAAGGCCGCCGACGCGGCCGAGAAGAGCGACGAGGTGCCCGCGCTGGTACGGGCCGCCCTGCCCCGGGTCACCGCGCCCGCGCTGCTCGGCGGCGTCGTCGCGGCCGTGCACAGCGCCCGGGTCCACGGCCGGGCCCTGGCCAGGGTCGCCGAAGACCTGACCCGGGAGCCGGTCGGCCCGCGCACCGCCGCGGCCGACCGGGGCCCCGCGGACAACCTCCTCGACGACGCCCTGAACGGTCTGGTGGGCCCCGGCCACTACCGCTACGGCGGGGACAACGACGCCGCGTACCGTTTCCTGCGCACGCTGGCCGGGGCGGCCGCCGACACCGCCGCCGCGGGCGTGCCCGGACGGCTGCACCTGGACGTCCCGAAGCTCGCCTACTCGGCGTTCCCCTGGACCGGGCCGTTCCTGGAGCGGCCCGCCGCGGTCGCGTACCGGATGGCGGTCACCGGCACCGCCGACGAGCACCGGGCGGCCCTCGGCCGCGTGCTCGGCGAAGCCGCCGCGCTGGGCCTGGACTCCGCCGAGGGGTCCGCCGCGCGGTGGCGCCGGGTACGGGTCCGGCTGGACGGGGACCGGCTCACCGGCGGCAACGGGCGCGAGCGCAACCTCCGGCACCGCTCCGTGCTGCCGCTGGGCGGCGGCGCGCTCCTCGGCGTCACCGATCACGGGGAACAGCGGCCCGGGGGCCGCGAGTTCGACGCGCTGCTGCACGACCCGGCCGGGGACTTCGCCACCCCCGCGCCCTACACGGCGGCCGGTCCGGGCGCACCCGTCGGCGACCCGGACCGGGCGGCCGGCTGGCTGGCCGCCTTCCTCGCGGAAGCGGACCGCCGGGGCCCGGCGCCCTGGTTCCCGGAGGCCGCCGAGGAGTTCGGCCGGCTGACCGGGGTGTCGGCCGCCGTGGCCCGCCTCGTGCTCGCGGGCCTGCCGCGCGTGGACTCGTACGAGCAGGGGTTCCTCTCCCCCGAACTGCGCGCCACCCTCGGCGTGAAGGCCACCGAGGCCGGGCACGCCCGGAACGACCTGAAGGAGCTCGGCTTCGACGTACGCCGGGAACTGGTCGCGGCGCTGCTGCCCGCCGACCCGGCGCTGCTGTGGACCGAGGGCCCGGACGCGTCCGCCGCCGCGCGGGTGTGGAACCAGCGCGTGGGCCGCCGTACGCCGGTGCCCGAATGGCTGCTCGCCGACGCCACCCGCGAGGTGCGCACCGGCTGGACCCCGCACCGGGCGCTGCCCGCCCTGCTGGACCCGGCGGCGTCGGCGACGCTGTCCGCCGATGTCGAGTGGACCGTCAAGGGGGACCACGCCGAGCCCGCCGTGCCCGTCGCCCGGCCCTTCGACGCGTCGGTGCTGACCGGGGCGGCGGCCCTCACGGCCTGGCTCGCGCACCGGCTGCCCGCCGGACACCCCGTACGGGCCTGTCTGCCGCCCGCGCTCACCGCGGTCCGCCAGCGCCTCGCCGCGCCCGGACTGCTGCTGGCCGCCGGGCACTACCCGGCGCTCTCCGACGTCCGGCGGGCGGCCGGTACGCCGACGGAGACCGGCCCGGGGTACGAGCGGTACGGCGCCGTGGTCCTGGCCACCGCGGACAACCGGCCCCGGCCCGCACTGCGGACTTCGCTGCTGGACTCCACCGGCTCGGACCCGTACCTGCCGCTGCTGCGAGGCACCGACCAGCGGCCCTCCGCCACGGAGACGGCCCTGCGGCTGGTGCACGACCCGGCCTTCGCGGCGCTGCTCGCCGACCCGGGGGCGCCGGTGGCCGGGGCGGTGGACAAGGACGGCACCTGGTGGGCGCAGGATCCGGCCCGCAGCGCGCCGGAGCTGGTGGCGCGGGCGGGCGCCGCGTACGGGCTGGGCGCCGACGCCGCCGCCCTGTACCTGATGCTGCTCGCCATGCCGGACCCCACCGACCGCAACACGGTGCGCTGGACGGGCTGGAAGCCGGCCCGGATGAAGGCCGCGCGGGCCGAACTGGCCGCTACCGCCCTGGTGGTGTCGGCCAGCCGCAGCCGGGCCGGGCGCGGCCTGTTCCTGCCCGGCGGCTGGGCCGAGCCGGCGGCGCCGGTACTGCCGGTCGAGCGGTGGAAGCTGCCCATGTACGCGGTCGTGGCACCGGGCGGACTCCCGGCGCTGGGGGTCCTCGTACCCACCGAACCGGCCGCCGACCTGTACCGGCGGGCGTGGGCGCGGGTCCGGGAGGGCGACGAGCCGCGCTTCGAACAGCTGAAGGTGAAGCGCACGGCTGCGCGCCGCCGCTGATCCGCGCGGCCGACGGGCGGGGCGCCCTGGCGCGCGCCGCCCGTCGGCCGCGCCCCCTTCGCGGGGGCCCGGACCACCGCGCCTTCCGGGCGCTTTCAGAACTTCCGAGAACGAGGACACGAGGAACCGATGACCGTCACCGAACAGCCCGCTCCCGCCCGGCAGGTCATACCCGCCGAGGAACGGTACGCGGCCGAGCTGGCCTTCCTCGCCGCCCAGGACACCGGACCCCGCCCGCCCGGCTGGGCGCTGACCCCGCGCGCGGCCGTGACCTTCGTCTGCGGCAGCGACGGCGCGGAACTGGCGCTGCCGAAGCGGCGTGCCGGGCTGCCGTCCAAGCTGGTGATCGCACCGAAGTTCGTCGGCGAACGGGCCCTGGTGGAACGGTGCGTGGTGACCCTGGCCGGGGAGCGCGGGCTGCTGCTCACCGGGGAGCCGGGCACCGCCAAGTCGATGCTGTCCGAGCTGCTGGCGGCGGCCGTCTGCGGCACCAGCGCACTGACCGTGCAGGGCACGGCCGGCACCACCGAGGACGCCTTCCGCTACGGCTGGAACTACGCGCTGCTCCTCGCCCAGGGCCCGACCCCGCAGGCACTGGTCGACTCCCCCGTGCTGTCCGCGATGCGGACCGGGCGGGTGGCGCGGGTCGAGGAGATCACCCGCTGCCTGCCCGAGGTGCAGGACGCGCTGGTGTCGATCCTGTCCGACCGGCGGATCAGCGTGCCCGAACTGACCGCCACCGAGGACGCGTCGGTCAGCGCGGCTCCCGGTTTCACGGTCATCGCCACCGCCAACCTGCGCGACCGGGGCGTCTCGGAGATGTCCGCCGCGCTCAAGCGGCGCTTCAACTTCGAGACGGTCGCGCCGATCGCGGACCCCGACGCCGAGGCCGCGCTGGTACGCCGCCAGGCCGTGGCCGCCGTCCGGCGGGCCGGGGCCGCCTTCGGGGTGGACGACTCCGTGCTCGACGCGCTCGTCACCGTGTTCCGGGACCTGCGCTCGGGGCGCAGCGCCGAGGGCTGGGACGTGGAGCGGCCCGGCACGGTCATGTCCACCGCCGAGGCCGTGCAGGTGGCGGCCTCGCTGGGGGTCGCGGCCGCGTACCTGCCGGGCGGGGACGTGCTGGACCTGCTGCCGGGGCACCTGCTGGGCGTCGTACGCAAGGACGACCCGGCCGACCACGGGCGGCTGCTGGGGTACTGGGACGGCCCGGTCCGCCGCCGGGCCGAGGACGGCTCGGCGATGTGGCGCCGGCTCTGGGACCTGCGCGGGAGCCTGCGTTGACGGTCACCGATCCGCGGAAGGCGGTGGCGGCGCTCGCCGCCTCGCGCGAGCCGTACCTGCTGGGCGTACGCCACCACAGTCCCGCCCTGGCGGCGGTGGTGCCGACGCTGCTGGAGGCGTCCGGGGCGGAGGTCGTCTGCGTGGAGCTGCCGGCCGAGTTCCAGCCGTGGCTGGCCCACCTGGCCGACCCGGAGACGGTCGCGCCGGTGGCCCTGGCCGGGCTGGGCCGGGAGGGGCAGCTCGCCTTCTACCCGTTCGCGGACTTCTCGCCCGAACTGGCCGCGGTCCGCTGGGCGCGGGGCCGGGGCGTGGAGGTGGTCTGCTGCGACCTCCCGCTCGGCGACCGGGGCTGGTCGCCGGAGCCGGAGGCCGGGGCCGGGGAGCCCGCCCCGGCGGCGGTCCGGGCGTACGCCGACGGGCTCGCCCGGGCCGGGAACGGGCGCCAGGGTGACGACCTGTGGGACCGGGCCGTCGAGGTGCTGGCGCCCGGGTGCAGCGCCGAGGCGGTGCGGCGGGCCGCGCTGGGCGTCGGCTGGGCGCTGCGCGCCGACGCGGACGCGGTACCCGCGGTGGACCTGGCCCGGGAGGCCCACATGCGCCGCACCATCGCCGCCGCGGGAGCCGGCGGGCGCCGGGTCGCGGCAGTGATCGGCGCCTTCCACGCCCCGGCGCTGCCGCTGGCGGATGGGCCCGGGACCGGGTCGAACCGCCCCGCCGACTCGGCGGGGGGCGGTGCGGCCGTCGCCGGGTCGGGGGACGTCCCAGCGGTCGGGGCAGGGCACGGCCCGGCGGTTGGGATGGGGCACGGCCCGGCCGTCGGGACGGGGCACAAGCCGGCCGTCGGGTCGGGCGACGATACGGCTCCGGACGGCCCGACCGTCGTCACGACGGGGCACGGCGCGGCGGGCGGGGCAGGATACGGCCCCACCGTAGGGACGAGGCACAACCCGGCCGTCGCGGCGGGGCACGGCTCGACCCCGGACGGCCCGGCCGTCGTCGCGGCGGGGCACGGCCCGGTCATCGGGACGGGGGACGGCACGGCTCCGGACGGCCCGGCCGTCGTCGGGTCCGGGCGCGGCCCGGGCGGCGGGACGGGGCGCAGCCCCGGTGCGGAGTCGGGGCGCGGGGCCGCTGGGGGCGATGGGACCGGCGGGGGGACGGAGGGGGTCGTGACCTCGTTTGTGCCGTACTCCTTCGATCTGCTCGACTCCCGTTCCGGATATCCCGCCGGGATCCGGGATCCGCTCTGGCAGCAGGCCGTGCTCGAAGCCGGCGGAGATCCCGGGCGGGTGCGGGAGGCCGCCTCGGTCGCCGTCACCGGCGTGTGCCGCGAGCTGCGCCGCGCCGGGCATACCGCCGGGACCGGGGAGGCCGCCGAGACGCTACGGCTCGCCTGCGACCTGGCGGTGCTGCGCGGGCTGCCCGCGCCCGGCCGGGGCGAACTCCTGGAGGCCGTCCAGACGGTGCTCGGTCACGGTGAGCCCCTCGGCCGGGGCCGGGCGCTGGCCCGCGCCCTGGAGGCGGTGCTGGTGGGGGCGGGCCGGGGCCGGACCACCCCGCACGCCCCGCGTTCCGGGCTCGGTCCCTCCGTGGAGGCGGAGCTGGCCGCGCTGCGGCTGCCGTCCCCCGCGGACCCGGCCCCCCGGGAGGTCCGCCTCGACCCGTTGCGCTCCGAGCTCGACGGGCGCCGCGAAGTGCTGCTCCAGCGGCTGCTGGTGTGCGGGGCCTCCTACGGGGAGCCCGTGAGCGTGGCCGCCACCGGCGACGGCACCGCCCTGGGGAGCAAGTGGCGGCTGTCCTGGACCCCTTCGGTCCCGGCCCGCCTCGACCTGGCGGGGGTCCGCGGCGTCACCGCCGCCCAGGCGGCCGCCGGGACGCTGCGCGAGGGGGCGCGCCGCGCGGCGGCGGAGGGCGGCCCGACGGCGGCGCAGGTGCTGACCGGGCTGGCCGCCGCCGCGCGATGTGACCTGCCCGAGCTGGTCGACGTACGACTGGAGGAGGTGGCGCAGGTGCTGCCGGCCGGTGCCGGGCTGGCGGAACTCCTGTCGGCGGTCGACCTGTTGGAGGGCCTTCGGCGCGGCCACCTGCCCGCCGCGCCCGAGGCGCGCGAGCGGGCCGGCGCGCTCGTCGGCGATCTGCTGGACACCGCCGTACGGGCCCTGCCGGGCCTCGCCGGGAGCGACGACCCCGCCGACGCGGGCGCCCTGGTGGCCCTCGCCGACCGGGCCGCCGCCCGCCGGCTGGGGCTGCGCATGGACGCCGCCCTGGCGCAACTGGCCGTCGAGGGCAGCGCGTTGATGCGCGGCGCCGCCCTCGCCGTGCGGGTGCTCCTCGACCTCGACACGGCCGCCGGGCTCGGCGAGCGCGCCGCCGCCTGGGTCGACGGGGCGGCCGGCGCCGAGGGCCGGCGCGCGCTGGCCCGCCGGCTCACCGGACTGCTCAGCGCCGCCGGGCCGCTGCTGGACGCCTCGCCGGCGGCGCTGACCCCGCTGCTGGACCGGGTGGACGGGCTCACCGACGCCGGGTTCCTGGAGCGGCTGCCCGCGCTGCGCGCCGGGTTCGACGTCCTCGCCCCGGCGGCGCGGGAGCGGCTGCTGGCGACGGTGACCGAGCGGCTGGGCGACCGGGTCGACCTCTCGCTGGACGCGCCGCCCGCGCTGCTCGCGCTGTGGGCCGCCGCCGACGCGGCGGGCGCGGCCGCGCTCACGTCGCTGCCGTTCGCGTGCGAACCGGCCGCAGCCGGGGCGGTCGCCTACGGTCCGCGTACGGAGCCCGAGGAGCCCGAGCGGGACGGGCGGCGGCTCGCCCCCGCCGACCGGTGGCGGCTGCTGCTCGGCCGGCAGCGCGACCGGCTCCCGGCCGGTGCGCGCCGCTACGCGCGGGCGCTGGACGAGCTGTACGGGTACGGGCGCGGGGAGGGCTCCGACGACGTGGGCCGTGACGCCCCGGGCGGCGGGGACGGGCCTTCGTTCCCGACCGCGCGGGAGTGGTCGGCGGAACTGGAGTCGCTGTTCGGGACCGACGTACGGGAGGAGGTGCTGGCGGAGGCGGCCGACGCGGGACGCAGCGACGTACTGGCCCAGCTGGACCCGGATTCCGTACGCCCCTCGGTGGAGCTGCTGAGCGCGGTGCTCTCGCTGGCGGGCGGCATGCCGGAACAGCAACTGGCCCGGCTGCGGCCCCTGGTGCGGCGGCTCGTGGACGAGCTGGCCAAGGAGCTGGCCACCCGGCTGCGGCCCGCCCTCACCGGGGTCGCCACGCCGCGCCCGACCCGGCGCCCGGGCGGCCGGCTGGACCTCGCGCGCACCCTGCGGGCCAATCTCGCGCACACCCGGCGTACGGACGACGGCCGGGTGGTGGTGGTCCCGGAACGGCCGGTGTTCCGCACGCGGGCGTCCCGCGAGGCGGACTGGCGGCTGATCCTGGTGGTCGACGTCTCCGGCTCGATGGAGGCCTCGGTGATCTGGTCGGCGCTGACGGCGGCGGTGCTGGGCGGGGTGGCGACCCTGTCCACGCACTTCCTGGCCTTCTCTACCGAGGTGGCCGACCTCACCGACCACGTCGACGATCCGCTGTCGCTGCTGCTCGGGGTCCGGGTGGGCGGCGGCACCCACATCGCGGCGGGCCTCGCGCACGCGCGGACGCTGATCACGGTGCCGAGCCGCACGCTGGTCGTGGTGGTCAGCGACTTCGAGGAGGGCGCCCCCCTCGGCGGCCTGCTCGGGGAGGTACGGGCGCTGGCCGCCTCGGGGGCCCACCTGCTGGGCTGCGCCGCCCTGGACGACGCGGGCGCGCCCCGGTACTCCGTGCCGGTGGCGCGGCAACTCTTCGCCGCCGGCATGCCGGTGGCGGCCCTCAGCCCCCTCGCCCTCGCCCGCTGGGTGGGCGACCGACTCCGTGGAGAACCCCGATGAGCCGTGTGCTGTTGCCCCCCGTCGCGCCCGAGGTCCTGGCGGAGGCGGTGGAGGGCCTGACCGCCCGGCTGCGGAAGCGGCTCGACGCGGCGATCGCGGAGTGCGCGGCGGAGGCCGAGGTCGGCCCCGACGGGGGCGTCACCCTCCGCTTCGGCGAGGACGCGCTGGTCACGCTCCGCCCGGGCCCGTCGGGCACCCTCACCGACCCCGCCCAGGCGACCTGCACCTGCCTCCTGTCCCCCCGCTGCCTGCACCGCACGGCCGCCCTGGGCGCGGCCCCGCTGGCGGACCCCGGGGCGGGTTCGGAGACGGAGCCTCACGCGGAGGCCGAGCCGGACCCCGCCGTGACGGGCCCGCACGCGCGGCCCGGCGACGGCACCGACGCCGGATCGGCCCCCGGGGCCGGGGACCCGGACCGGGCCGCCTCCCCCGGCGGCGGCGCGTCCGCGCCCGGCCCGGGGACCGGCGCTGACGGCGTCTCCGGCTCCGCCACGGCGGCCGGTCCGGATCCTGGGCCCGGAGGGGCGGCCGCGCCCGGCGGTCGCCGCACCGGCGGGAGCGCCCTTGCCGGGGGCCCGACCGGGAGCGGCGTGGCGGTCGCGCCCGGCGCCGGGTCAGGCGGGCCGTCCGGCGGCGGGCGCGCCGCCGGGTCTGGTCTCCGGTCCGGGGCGGGCGGGGCCCGCGACGGGTCCGGGCGCGGGCCGGCCACCCCGGGAGGCGGTGACGTGGAGGAGGAGGCGGCTGCGCTCACCGGTGCGCAGATCGCGGCCGGGGCCGGGCTCTGGGCGGCCGGGGCCGAGGCGCTGGCCGCCGGGGTCACCGCCGCCGGCGCCGTGACCCAGGCCGAACTGCTGCGGGCCGCGCACACCGCCCGCCTGGCCGGGCTGCCCCTCGCGGAGGCCACCGCGTTGCGCGTCGTACGCGGACTGCGCGGCGCGCGGGAGCGTGCGGCCGGTCAGCGGCTCGGCGACCTCGCCACCGCGTTCCGCGAACTGCTGCGCACCGCCGCCCTGCTGGCGTCCGGGATGGGCGGCCCCGGGCTGACCGGTGGCGGCCGTCGCGCCTACACCGCCGGGGGCGCCCTGCGCGTGTACGGCCTGTGCCGGGAGCCGGTGCTGACCGCGACGGGGTACGGGGGCGTGGTCACCCACCTCCTCGGCGCCGACGGCTCCGCGTACTCCCTGTCGGACGTCCGCCCCGGCGGGCCCGCCCGGGCCCGCGGGGCGGGGGCCGCCTCCGTGGCCCTCGGCGGCGGCGCCCTGGACCACGCCGGGCTGTCCCGAGGGGGCCTGCGCGTCGTCGGCGCCACGGTGTCCGCCGACGGGCGGCTCGGCGCCGGACGCGGCGTACGGGCCACACCCGTACCCGGAACCTCGTGGGAGCAGGAGCCCCTGGCCGCCCTGTTCGCCCGCCCGGCGGCCGAGGCCGTCGCCGGACTGCTCGGGGACGAGGGGACGGAGCCGGGCCTGCTCGGCTGCGACGTCGAGGTCGTCGGCGCGGCGGACGACCACCTCCTGGTACGGGAGACCCGCGCGGGCGCCCCACTGCTGCGGCTGCGCCCGGCTCACCCGCACCCCGAGCTGGCGCACACCGCCAACCTGCGCCGCCTGGCCGGGCATCCGGGGCTGGCGGTGCGCGTGCTGGGCCGTCCGGACCCCGACCGGGCGGCGACGCTGAGCCCGCTCGCGGTGGGAGCGGTGCCCGGGGCGGCGTACACGCTGCGGCTGCCGACCCAGTGGCGGGACCGGGCCGACCTCGGCTACGACCGGCTCCAGGGCAGCCACTTCCCGGCCGCCACCGCCGCCGGGGGGCGACCCGCCGAACCGGGGCCGGACCCGCTGGCCGACGCGCCGCTGTGGCGGGTCGCCCGGCTGCTGGAGACGGGCGTGGCGGGCGGGCGCCGGGCGGTGGCGGAGACGGCGCGCGGACCGCAGCCGCTGACGGCGTACGCCCCGCTGCGCCGGGCCGGCTTCACCGCGGCGGCCGACCTGGCGGCGGTACTCGTGGCGGAGGCGGACCGCCGCCCCCGGGACGTCTTCGGCCGCCTCACCGACCCCACGGCCGACGCCTACGCCCGGGCCTGGCTGGCCACCGCCACCCACCTGGCGGCGGCCCGCCGCTCCCTGGTCGCCGCGTCGTGGGCGTGACCCCGGAGGCGACCCCGTCACTGCGCTGACGGCGTCGCCTCCGGATCGGGGCTGGCGCCCAGCCGTGGTTTCGGAGCATCACCGAGACACGCCTGGCCCGGCGCCCGCCCACTCCCGTCGGGGTCGACCGAACCGGCGTGACGGCGCCCACACCGCTGTTGGCGCCCGCGGTGACGACAGCACCCGTGAGAACGGAGGGCAGGGGGGACGCACGAGGGGGGCAGGGGAAGGCCTCGACGGCTCGGGCCGCTTCGAGACCGGGTTGAAGGCGGCGCAGCGCGCCCGGCTCCGCTGAGGGGGGCGGCTCCGGCGTGGGGCGCGGATGGGCGCGCGCCGGGAGGTTTCGGTCAACTCGGCGGTGGGGGCATGGCGTGCGGGGGCGTTCGCGGGAGCGGCACGGGCCGTACCGGCGGGCCGCGCTCGTGGCCGGATTCCGCCTGTCGGCCGGGCTTCCGTCGCGAATCCTGTCCCTCTCGCTCCCGCCCTGCCCAGACTCTTCCCCGAAGGGCCCCGCACCACGGTCGGCCCCTGGAATGAGGGGGCTCGATGCCACGGGAGGGTCGTCACCGCGTACGGGCCGGGCGACGCCGGGGCCGTCCGCCCCACGTCCGGCCCGGCGGCCCGGGGCAGTTCGCCGCCCTCGCGGTGGTCCTCGTCGCCGGGGCCGTCCTCACCGCCGGGGCGGGCCGGCCCGCGGTGCTGGCCGTGGCCCTCGCGGCGGCGGCCGCCGTGTGCCGGCACGCCCTGCACGTGGCGGCCCGGCGGCAGGTGAGCGCCCCGGCGCGCCCGTCGGCTGTCCGGTCGCGCGCCTAGACACTCCGTACAGCCCGGCGCGGGGGTTGGATGTCCGGTTATGGGTACGCTTCCCAGGTCGGTGGAGTCTGCGCGGGGTGGGGTCATGGGTCGTCAGACAGGTCTACGCGGTGCGGCGCTGGCCGTGGCGCTGCTGCTCGGTGCGGCCGGATGCGGGGGCGGGAAGCTCCCGGGGGCGGACGGCAAGACCGGGAAGACCGCCGGCGCGAGCGCGCCCGCCGCGCCCTCCGGAGCGGCCGGGCAGCCGGCGCCGGGAGACGTACTGCCCGGGATGGTCACGGTCGCGGTGGCCCGGACGCAGCTGGCGGGGCTGAAGGCGGGCAAGCCGGGCACGATGGCCGGGTACAGCCGTGACAAGTTCACGCACTGGATCGAGCAGGGCGACAAGTGCGACACCCGCGAGGTGGTCCTCAAGCGGGACGGCGCCGACGTCACGCGGGACGCCGAGTGCCGCGCCCTGACCGGCCGGTGGAGGAGCCTCTATGACGGGGTGACGGTCACCGAGGCGGCGAAGCTGGACATCGACCACATGGTGCCGCTCGCCGAGGCCTGGCGTTCCGGCGCCGCCGGATGGGACGCGGCCCGGCGCAAGTCCTTCGCCAACGATCTGGCGCGGCCCCAGCTGCTGGCGGTCTCGGCGGCCTCGAACCGCTCCAAGGGCGACCAGAGCCCGGACCTGTGGCAGCCGCCGGACAAGACCAGCTGGTGCCAGTACGGACGCGCCTGGACCACCGTCAAGTCCGCGTACGGGCTGACGGTGACCGAGGCCGAGCGGTCCGAGCTCACCACGATGCTCGACACCTGCGCCTCATGACCGGGCACCGGCAGTGGCAGGACGAGGTGCTGGCCGGTCCGGGCGGGGCCATGACCGACGAGGTCGGCGTCATCACCGGCCCCCTCACCCTGCGGACGACCGCGGGGCCCGACGGCAAGGTCGGCTTCGAGGTGCAGTACACGGACGCGGACGAGTGGTACACCCTCACCGGCAGCCCGGTGGCGCACGGCGATCCGCGGGCGCTCCACCGGGCCGCGCTGGCCGCCATCCGGGCCGGCGGCGGCGCCGAGGCCCCCGCGCCGCCCGCCTGAGGCCGGTCCGGGCCGAACCCGATGGCCTGGGGAGGGCCCGGCTGACAGACTGGGGCGTACGTGATCACTCCAGGAGGCACACATGGCTGATGCAGCAGAGACCCCGAAGGACGCCGACGCGGCGCCGACGGACGTTCCCGAGGACGAGACCCCGGCCGACGCGGCGAAGCGCAAGTTCCGCGAGGCGCTGGCCCGCAACGCCGCGAGCGCCCAGTCGCAGCAGGCCCACCAGAGCCGGGCCAAGGTCCAGGGTTCCAGCAGTGGGGCGGGCGGTAAGAACAAGAAGGTCCGCCGCAAGACCGGCTGACCCGTCGGCGGGGGCCGGGCGGGCGGCATCGTTGGGCCGCATGGGTGATCGGCGATAACCCCTGACTGCCAGAACAGTTGATCAGGACGTCCCGCCGGGGACAGCTCATGCGACAGAAGGATCTTCACGATGCTCAAGAAGTTCATGGCCACCGCCGCGGTCACCGCCACCGTCCTGGGCACGGGCGCCCTCGTGGCCTCCCCGGCGATGGCGATCGGCAACGACAACGGCGTCAACACCGTCAACGGCAACGGCGCCGCGCAGATCTACGGCAACCAGGAGACCACGGGCGACCAGAGCCCCCAGCTCAGCGCCATCCAGGGCTCCCTGAACAAGCTCTGTGTCGGCCTGCCCGCGAAGGTCAACGTCCAGTCGGTCCTCGCCCTGGTCAACGTCGGCGTCCAGGACATCAACGTCCTGGCCAACCCGCAGAACCAGCAGTGCGCCGAGAACTCGACCCAGGCCAAGGGCGACGAGTCGCTGTCCCACCTCGTGGACAACATCCCGGTCCTCTCGGGCAACCTGTCCGCCAACAGCTGATCCCGGCCTCGGCGGTATCCGGAACGGCGTGACGACCCCGGTCGTCACGCCGTTCCGGCGTTTGCGGAGTGCGGTGCCCCGTGTAAATCATCCGGTCTGGAAAACATCTGGTCTAGACCTTGACAGGTCCAGACCAGCTTCGCTTCAGTGGCGGTAGTCGTCGCGCCCCCCACCCCGCGCGGCAATTCCCCCCACCCAAGGAGCAGTTACGTGATACGAAGCCTGCGCCGCCGCGCCCTCTCCTTCGCCGCGGCCGCCGCCGTGACCCTCGGTCTCGCGGTCGCCCTGCCCACCTCCCCCGCCGCCGCGGCCCCCGCCTGCGCCGGGGCCTGGACCTCCACCGGCGTCTACACGGGCGGCGCGAGCGCCTCGTACGGCGGCCACAACTGGCAGGCGAAGTGGTGGACCCAGGGCGAGACGCCCGGCACCACCGGCCAGTGGGGCGTCTGGTCCGACCAGGGTGCCTGCGGCGGCGGGGGCACCGACCCGGGCCCGGGGCCGAACCCGTCCGGATTCGTGGTCAGCGAGGCCCAGTTCAACCAGATGTTCCCGAACCGGAACCCCTTCTACACCTACAACGGCCTGGTCGCGGCGCTGTCCGCGTACCCCGCCTTCGCCACCACCGGCGACGACACCGTCAAGCGGCGCGAGGCGGCGGCCTTCCTCGCGAACGTCTCCCACGAGACGGGCGGGCTGGTGTACATCGTCGAGCAGAACACCGCGAACTACCCACACTACTGTGACGCGAGCCAGCCTTACGGTTGTCCGGCCGGCCAGGCCGCCTACTACGGCCGCGGCCCCATCCAGCTCAGCTGGAACTTCAACTACAAGGCGGCGGGCGACGCCCTCGGCATCAACCTGCTCGCCAACCCGTACCTGGTCGAGCAGGACCCGGCCGTCGCCATGAAGACGGCCCTCTGGTACTGGAACACCCAGAACGGCCCCGGCACGATGACCCCGCACGCCGCCATGGTCAACGGGGCGGGCTTCGGCGAGACGATCCGCTCCATCAACGGGTCACTGGAGTGCAACGGCGGCAACCCGGCCCAGGTACAGAGCCGGATCAACGCCTACCAGAGCTTCACCCAGCTGCTGGGCGTCACCCCGGGCAACAACCTCGGCTGCTGAACGGCGGCCCTCCCGGGCCCGCCCCGGCGGGCGCCGCCGGCGCTCAGCCGCCGCGCAGCGCGGTGGCCAGCTGGGCCCGCGAGCGGACGTCGAGCTTCTGGTAGATCCGGGTGAGGCGCGCCTCCACCGTCTTCACACTGAGGAAGAGCTTCGCCGCGGCCTCCTGGTTGCTGGCTCCGGCGCCGACGAGCAGCGCGAGCCGGGCCTCCGCCTCGGTCAGGGCCGCCGCCCCCGGGCGGGCGGGAGCGCTCTCTCCCGGGGTCTCCCGGGCGAGCTCCAGCCAGGGTTTCGCCCCGGCCCGCCCGAAGACCTCGGCCGCCGCCGCCAGGGCGGCCCGGGCGGGGGCCCGGCGGCGGCGCCGGCGTTCCACCCGGGCCAGCGCCAGCAGCGTACGGCCCTGTTCCAGGGGCAGCCCGAGGGCTTCGAAGCGCTGGGCGGTGCGCGCCAGCAGGGCCACGGCCGGCTCGGGTTCGCCCTGGGCGGAGCGGCACAGGGCCCGGGCCCGGTCCAGGGCGGCGACGACGCCGGTCCGGCCCAGCGAACGGGCCACGGGGGTGACCCGGTCGAGGAGTTCGGCGGCCCGGAGCGGGTCGTCGGCGGCGATCAGGGCCTCGGCGAGTTCCCCGTGCCAGCGCAGCACCGACGGGTCGACCACCTGCTGGGCCTCCTCCAGCGCGGCGACCCGGCTGAGGGTGGCGACCGCCTTGCCGGCCTCGCCGGTGGCCAGTTCGACGCTGCCGAGCGCGTACAGGGCCCGGGAGAGGAAGACCTGGTCCTGTTCCTCCTCGGAGGCCTGGACACCACGGCGGGCGTACCCGGCGGCGCGGGCGAATCCGCCGCCCGCGGCTTCGGCGGTGGCGGCGACGTACCAGGCGGGGCCGGGCGAGAGGCCGGCCTCGATGGTGAGCTCCAGGGCGCGGCGGGCGTGCGCGGCGCCGAGCGCGCAGTGGCCGCGCCGCAGTTCCACCTCGGTGAGGCTGCGCAGCACTTCGAAGACGTCCTCGGCGGAGCCGGTGCGCTGGACGGCGGGCAGCAGGACGAGGAGCTGGCGGCGGGCGTCGGTGAGCCGGTCGTCGAAGAGGGCGTGGCGGACGGCGAGGTACTGGGGGGCGTTGCGCATGCCGAGGGGGACTTCGGGGGCGGGCAGGGCGAGGGCTTCGGCGAGGATGTCCTCCGCGTCGGGGTCGCCGAGGATGCGGCCCATACGGGCCCGGACCGTCAGGGCCATGGCTTCGGCGACCTGGTCCCCGCCGGCCTTGGCGAGGGCTCCGGCCTCGGCGGCGGCGTCGCGGGAGCGCAGGGGGTCGCCGTCGCCGATGTTGTGCTTCCAGGCGATGCGCAGCTGGACGGCGGCCCGCAGGGAGGGGTCCCCGGCGGCGTCGGCGAGGGCGTGGGCGATGGTCTCGTCGAGGTCGGCGAGGGCCTGTCCGGCGGCGTCGATCACGGCGAGCCGGGCGCGTACCCGCTGGGCGGGGGAGGCGTCGCGGGCGAGGACGGCCCGGGTGGCGCGGCGGGCGAGGTCGGCGCGGCCGGCCCAGCCGGCGTCCTCGGCGGCGGCGACGAGCCGTTCCAGTTCCTCGCGGTACAGGAAGGCGGGGGTGCGTTCGGCGGCGAGCAGTCCGAGTTCGGCGGCGAGGGCGCGCTGGCCCCGGCGGCGGCAGGCGGCGGCCGCGTCGGTGATCTCGGCGGCGAGCCGCGCGTCGGGGGTGTCCACGGCGAGCGCGCGGTGGCGGACGGCCTGGACGGGGTCGTCCACGGCGGTGGCGAGCGCGGCGTGCGCCGCGGCGCGTTCGGGCCAGCCGGCGTCGGCGGCCAGGGCCGTCGGCAGGGCTCCGGCGGTGAACGCTACGGCGCCGTCCTCTCCTACGGTGACCAGCGCGGCCCGTTCCGCTTCCGCGAGTTCCGCTTCGGCGTCGGGGCGGCCGGCCCGGCGCAGCAGGGCGGTGGTGGGGCGGGCTGCGAGGGCGGCGAGCAGGAGGGTGCGGCGGGCGCGGTCGGGAGCCGCGGCGAGGAGGCGGCGGGCGACTTCGCGGGCCTGGCCGCAGACGGGCAGGGTGTCGGCGTGGTGGGCGCCGCCGGGGCCGCCGCCGGCCTCGGCGAGGGAGTGGCCGAGCGCGAGGGCGAGGCGGGGGTTGCCACCGCTGGCCTGGTGGATGCGGCCGGCGAGGCGGGCGGGCAGGCCGTGGCGGAGCAGGAGTTCGGCGACCTCGTCGGCGCCGAGCGGGGGGACGCGGACGGCCGGGGTGCCGGGGCCGCAGAGGGGTTCGGCGACGGGGGCGCCGTCCTGGACGCATTCGGCGACGAGGACCCGTACGCGCGGCGGCGTCAGGCGCAGGACGAACCGGAGCAGGTCGGTGCTCTCGGCGTCGAGCCACTGGGCGTTGTCCAGGACGAGGAGGACGGGGCCCGGGGCGGACAGGGTGCGCAGCACCTCGACGACGGCCAGCCGCAGGGCGACGTGGTCGCGGCCGGCGCCGGGGGCGTCGGCTTCGCGGCGGAGCAGGGCGATGGCGGTGCGCTGGGGTCCGGCGAGCCGGTCGAGGGCGGTGCGGGGGACGGACGCGAGCAGGGCGGCGGCCGAGGCCTCGGGTATCCACTGGTCGGCGGCTTCCGGGGCGAGCCGGAGGACGGTCTCGCCCCGGGCCCGGGCGGCGTCCGCGACGGCGCGCGCCACCTCGGTCTTGCCCGCTCCGGCCGGTCCGGTGAGGATGGCCCGGCCGTGCGCGGTCAGCGCACGGTGGACCGCCTCGATGAGTTCACGGTGCCCGACGTTGGTGTGTCCGACGTCGGTGTGCCGGACCTCGGTGTGTCCGACCCCGGTGTGTCCCACGTTGGTGTGGCCGACCCCGGTGTCAGCGTGCCCCGTCACCGCCACGCACAGCCACCAGCCTTTCGCGCCCCAGTTCTGTGCCCTTCCTGTGAGACGCGACAATACGAGGTCGGCCGCCGGACCGTCCCGGATTGTGACGCAGAATTCAGTCCCTGGCCACGAAAGCACGGCGGACCTGCCGGTACGGAAGGTACCGGCAGGTCCGCACGCTGGTGCTGGTCCGTACTATCGGCCCGTCAGACGGGAGTTGGGGGGCTCCGCCGAGGGACCCGGACCGGTCAGAAGCCGAGGCTCCAGGAGTCGATCTTGCCGGTGTCGCCGCCCGCGTTGTCGTTCACGCGCAGCTTCCAGGTGCCGTTCGCGACCTCGGAGGAGGCGTTGACGGTGTACGTCTGGTTGATGTTGTCGGTGCTGCCGCCGGCCCGGTTGTGCAGGGTGTAGACGGTGCCGTCGGGGGCGACGAGGTCGACCTTGAGGTCGCCGATGTAGGTGTGGGCGATGTTCACGCCGACCGCCAGGGCGGCCGGGGCGTTGCCGGTCACACCGGAGACGGTGATCGGGCTCTCCACGGTGGCGTTGTCGGCGATCGCGTAGTCCGTGGCGTTCTCGAACGTCGGGGTGGCCGGCGTCGAGGTGACGGCGGCCACGGTCTTGGCCGCGTCGGCGAGACCGGCGCCGCAGCCGCCGGTGCAGGTGCCGACGAGCGGGCGGGCGTTCGCCTTGATGGCGGACTCGACCTGCGCCGGGGTGAGCGAGGGCTTCGCGGCGACGAGGAGCGCGGCGAGGCCCGCGATGTGCGGGGCGGCCATGCTGGTGCCCTGGTAGGGCTTGTAGATCTCGGCGCCGGGGGTGGTGGTGCCCGCGTTCAGGCTGGAGAGGATGCCGTTCTCGGGGGTGGTGACGGTGCCGGGCGTGTCGGTGGCGCGGCGGGTCTCACCGCCCGGGGCGGCGACGTCGATGATCGAGCCGAAGTTGGAGTAGAAGGAGCGGTCGCCGGTGCGGTTGGTGGCGGCGACGTTGATCACGTTGTTGCAGCTGGCCGGGGTGAAGCCGGCGGCGTCCGCGTTGCTGTTGCCGGCGGCGACCACGACGGTGGTGCCGCGGCCGACGGCCGCGTTGATGGCGTTCTGGTAGCTGGTGGTGCAGGAGCCGGAGCCGCCGAGGCTCATGTTGATGACCTTGGCGGGGGTGGCGTTGGCCGGGACGCCGGGGACGGAGCCGCCGGACGCCCAGGTGATGGCGTCGACGATGTCCGAGGTGGCGCCGCCGCACTTGCCGAGCACGCGGACGGGCTGGATCTTGGCGTTGTACGCGATGCCCGCGATGCCCTTGGCGTTGTTCGCGGCGGCGGCGATGGTGCCGGCGACGTGGGTGCCGTGCCAGGACGAGTCACTGGCCTTGGAACCGACGCCGCACTCCTCGGCCGCGCTCCAGTCGCCCTGGTCGGCGGGGTTGGCGTCGCGGCCGTTGCCGTCGCGGGCGGCGGAGCTGCTGGAGATGAAGTCGTAGCCGGCGACGATGTTCGGGGCGACGTCGGAGTGGGTGACGTACCCGGTGTCGATCACGGCGACGGTGACGCCGGAGCCGGTGGTCTTGTCCCAGGCGGCGGGGACGTTCATGCCCGCGGTGGGCTCGAAGAGGTCCCACTGCTTGGCGTACTCGGTGTCGTCGGGGGTGCTCATCGCGTAGGCGCGGGAGTCGGGCTCGACGTAGGCGACGTCCGGGTCGGCGCGGAACTGGGCCATGACTCCGGCCGCGTCCGAGGGGGCGACGGCTCCGCCGAGGCTGACGAGGGCGGCTCCGGTGCCGAGGCGGCGGTCGAACTTCGCCTTCTTCCCGGCCTTCTTGCCCTTGGCAGCCGCGTCGTCGGCGGCGGCGGTGTTGGAACTGGCCTCGGTGGCGGAGGACTTGTATCCGACGATGAGGTTCTCCACCGGCGCCGCCGCGGGCGAGGCCGGGGCGGCGGCGGCCGGGAGGGCGGCGGCCGGGTCGTTCCCGGCGGTCAGGGCCACGGCGCCGGTGGCGGAGCCCGCGAGGAGGGTGACGGAGATGGCCGCCACGGATATGAGCCGACGTCTTGCTGCGTGCACGAGGTTCCCCTTCGGGGGCCGGTTCCGGGCAGGCCGGAGCGGCCGGTCGGTGCGGTGTGGGAGGTGTACCGGCGGGCGCGGGACCGGGGGGCGGGCTGGTCAGGCCCGCTCCGGCCGCCGCCGCGCGCCTCGTTGCCCGGCCACGACGGCGGGGCGTGGGCAACGGCGGTACCGGGGATCCGCGGGTCCGGGTACGGCTTCACGCCATGTGGGGTTGGCGCGGGGGCCGTTCGGGGCTCGGAAGATCGCCGGTGGGCAGACAGTAGGCAACGCGGGGGTGAACCCGATACGGGGAAAACCCTTGTCCGGACCCTGCGGGGCGCCGCGCTGCCCGGCACCTCCGCCCGGGTGGGCCCCCTACCTGGGGTTGAGCTTGCGGAAGTAGGTCCAGCTGGTCTCGTTCGGCTCGCTCCACTTCTCCGGGGCGTGGGCGAACTCGGGGTGGTGCTCCGCGATGTACGCGCGCGTGCGCTCGGGCACCTCGGCGTACGAGCCGAGCTTCACGCCCCGGCAGTGGAAGGTGAGGCCGCCGGGCCGCCGGCCGCGCTCCATCCAGGGCAGCCACGGCGAGCGGCGCGTCCACGACATGGTGGCGGGCACGCTGGGGGCGTCGCTCGCGAGGGCGGCGGCGGGGACGAAGAACTGGAACACCTCAAGGGCCCGGTAGGTGTCGTCGGCGGAGTTCAGCGGGTAGTCCGCGACGGGCAGCGGGGAGGGGTAGGCGAGCGGGATCTCCAGGCTGAAGCAGACCTGGTCGCCGAGGTCGGTGCGCGGGACGGGGAAGGGGCGCCACTTCTGGTTGGCCGGGTCGTTCCAGACGTGCACCACCGGCTTGTCCTCCCAGGTGTCGAGGATCTCCCGGGTGCCGGGGTCGAGGTAGAAGGCGGCTTCCCGCGAGAGCATCCGGTAGCCGCCGCTCCCGCCGTCCCGCGGCGCCGGCTCCGCCTCGATCCGGGCGACGTTGAGGCCCTCGAAGCCGAAGAGGCGGCGGTAGGGCTCGTCGGGTGCCGAGGACCACACGTCGCCGGACCACCAGAAGGTGACCTCTTCCCCGTCGAGGGAGGCGCGGGTGCGGGCGAAGTCGTGCAGCAGCTCTTCCGGTGTCATACGGAGAACTCTGCGCGGGGCCCGTGGGGCCCGGCAAGGACCGATCGGGCCAGGGTCGCGCCCCGCGGGGCCTGTTCGCCTGGTCACACGGTGTGGGAGGGGGCGGGTGAGAGCGCTCGCGCCCGGCGCGCTGCGGACACGGCCGCGAACCCCGCAGGTACGGACAAACCACCCCGCGCCGGGGGGGACTTCGGCCCCCCGGAAAGGCAGGTCGCACGATACCCGCCACCCCGTCGCCGGGCCGTCGTCCGGATCCCCGGTTGACGGCTGTGGCGGGCAGCGGCAACCGTGACCGCCATGGGCAACGAACACCGACTGCTGGCGCTGCTCGTCTGCCTGGTGCTGGGCACCGGGCTGGCGGCCGCCGTGCTGGGCGCCTCCCGGGCGGCGGGGCACCGTCACGCCGCCGTGGCGGGCTCCTTCGTCGACATACGCCGGGCCGCGCCCGACCCCCCGGCCCCGGTCCCCGCGGGCCCGGAGGCCTCCGCCGGCTCGGTGAGCGTGAACTGCGGGCGCAACGGGGAGGGCCACTGGAACGAGGACAACCTGGTGGTCTCCCCCGGCCTGCGGGCCGGCGCCCACCACACCCACTCCTACGTGGGGAACCTCTCCACCGACGCCCTGTCGACCGACGCCTCCCTGGCCGCGGCCGCCACCAGCTGTACGGGGGGCGACCGTTCCGCCTACTACTGGCCCGTGCTGCGCCGCGTGGACCGCCCCCGCGACGGCGCCCACGAGGGCTCCGCCGGGCACGGCAACACGGGCGAGATCCTGCCGGAGGCCTCGGTGGGCGTGGAGTTCCGGGGCAGCCCGGTGAGCAAGGTGGTGCCGATGCCCCGCTTCCTGCGCGCGATGACCGGTGACGCGACCGCGTACACCGCGGGGGCCGCCGCCGGCGTCCGGGCCCGCTGGGGCTGTTCGGGCGTCCCCGGCCGCTCCACCCCGGACTACCCGCGCTGCCCGGCCGGCTCGCTGGTCACCCGTACGCTCGTCTTCCCCAGCTGCTGGAACGGGCTGGACACCAACGCCCCCGACCACCGGGCGCACCTGCGGTTCCCCTCGCCCCAGGGCGTCTGCCCCCAGGGCACCTTCCCGGTGCCCGAGCTGCGGCTGTCCCTGTCGTACGCGGTGGCGCCGGGGGTGCCGATCGCCCTGGACTCCTTCCCCGAGCAGCGGCACAGCCCGAGGACGGACCACGCGATGTTCGTGGACGTGATGACGGACGGCCAGATGGACGCGATCGTCGCCTGTCTCAACGAGGGACGCACGTGCCGGACGTGAGTGACGCGGGTCACATGAACCGGGCGGCTGCCCCCGGCGTGTTCCGACCGCACCAGGTGACACCGGGCGGACGGAGAAGGTGAGATGGCCGGACCACTGTGGCCCCGCGGTCGGCGGGGCGCGACCGACGAGGCGCTGATCAAGACGGTCTACGAGGAGCACGGCAACGCCCTGCTCGCGTACGCCACCCGGCTGACCGGGGACCGGGCCGCCGCCGAGGACGTCGTCCAGGAGACGCTGATCCGGGCGTGGCGGCACTCCGAGGTCCTGGTCAACGGGAAGGGTTCGGTGCGCGGCTGGCTGCTCACGGTGGCCCGCAACATCATCACGGACCGTTACCGCGCGAAGGCCGCCCGGCCGCCGGAGGTCTCCGGTTCGGCGGCGGCTCCGCAGGTCGAGGGGGACCACGCGGACTCCGTGGTGGACACGATGACGGTGCTCGGGGCCCTGGACCGGCTGTCGCCGGAACACCGGGACGTGCTGACGGAGTTGTACTACCGCCAGCGCAGTGTCGCCGAGGCCGCCGACCGGCTCGGCATTCCCGCCGGGACGGTGAAATCGCGCTCGCACTACGCGCTGAAGGCCTTGCGCGAGGTGTTCGCGGACGGCGCCGCGGAAGGCGCCGGGAAGAGACGACCAGGCCGGCCGCCCCAGCAGCCCGGCGGACTGCGGGAGGTGGTGGCATGAACCGGCAGCGGCACGAGGAGGAACTGCTCGGACCGTACGTGCTCGGCGTCCTGGACGAGGAGGACGTACGGCGCGTCGAGGAGCACATCGGCGACTGCGTGCGGTGCCGGGAGGAGGTGGCCGCGTTGCGCGAGATGGAGAGCGTGCTGGGCGAGGTGCCGCGGGAGGCGTTCCTCGACGGGCCCCCGCAGGGCGGTGACCTGCTGCTCCAGCGGACCCTGCGGCAGGTGCGCGGGGAGCGGACGGCGTCGGCGCGGCGCCGGGTGGGGCTGGCCGGGCTGGCGGTGGCGGCTTCGCTGGCGGCCGTGTTCTGGGCCGGGACCCGGATGGGCGCGGAGCAGGACCAGGCCGGGGCGCTGCCCGGGCCGGTGATCCCGGGCGTTTCGGCGGCGCCCGCTCCCGTACCGGGGACCAGGGTGGCTTCCGCGACGGACCGGGGCTCGGGCGCGCGGATGAACGTACAGGTGACGCCCGCGGCGAAGTGGGTGCGGGTACACGCGGCGGTGACCGGGATCCCGGCGGGCGAGCGCTGCCGGCTGGTGGTGGTCGCGAAGGACGGTACGCGGTCCACGGCGGGCGGCTGGGTCGTGGGCACGGCCGAGCACGGCGAGGGCAGGGGGGCGTCCCTGGACGGTTCGGCGGCGGTGGATCCGGCGAACGTCAAGGAGGTCCTGGTGGAGAACGAGTCGGGGCGGACGTTCGTCTCGGTGCCGGTCTAGCGGGAACGTGACGGAGCCCGGGAGCATGTCCAGCTCCCGGGCTCCTGCTTGCCACCCAATTGCGCACACCGGCGGCTTTTAAGAACGGGGATCAAGGTGAGGCCGACGTGTTCTGCCTTTGAACTACCGCGCCATGAGAGAGGCGCAGGAGGGACTTGAACCCCCATCCGTCAGTGGTCGTCCCTGTTCGGTCGATCCGGTGTTCGGCGGCGAATACTGAGACTGGAGCGATAATCTGAAGTTCAAGGGGTCGCCTCTTCCGGCTTGGGCCACCCCGGCACGTGTGCCGGGGGAGGGATTCGAACCCCCAACTGACACCCCTGTTTCAGCTTCAACATCAGTTTCAGCTTGCGCTCTCGCGCACCCCCTGCGACACAGGGGGCGATCGTGGGCTACCCGAACAGGTAGCCGAACACCGCGTCGCCGACCCGCTTGTCGGTGACCTCGGTGCCGTTGGCCTCCTCGCGGGCGAACTTCACGGCCTGCTGGAGCCGCTCCACCCGGTCGAGGAGCTCGTTGACCCGGCGGGCCGGGAGGGCGCCGGAGAACTTGACGGTCGTCCAGTAGCCGACGGCCACGTCCTCGTAGTACACCTCGACCTGGGCCGGGTGCTGCTCGGTGGCCTCGGCCTTGACGTGGTTGCGCGGGACCTTCTTCGTGCGGATCGTCCGCACGGCCTCCGTCCGCCAGGAGTCCGTGGACGGGTCCAGGTTCCAGGATTCCGAGGCGTCGAGGACCGGGAGCTTGCGCACGAAGGTGTGCAGGTCGGTCAGCTGCTTCTCCAGGAAGAGCAGGTAGGGCACCGGCACCTCGGCGAGCAGGACGGTGCCGTCGACGACGATGTCCGCGACGGCGGTGCGGTTCGCCCAGTCCTTGGTGGCCGTCACGTCGAAGAGACGGGTCAGGGTGGTGGCCGTCGCCCGCAGCACGTCCTCGGCCTTCACCTGCACCCGGGTGGACTCGGGGGGCAGCTGCTCACCCTCTTCGTCCTTCGGCTGGTACGTCCGCGAGATACCGGCCAGCAGGGCGGGCTTCTGGACGTCGTGGTGAGCCTGGGTGAGCTCCTGGAGGGACTTGGACTTGACGCCCTTTTCGACTGCGATGATCTGATTCAGCTTCGGCACGTGAGCAACCTAGCAATTCCCCCGATCGGATGACCATCGGATATTTCACGGGTTGTGGAAGCGGACCTCGGGGTGGGCGGCGGACGGCCCGTCCAGTACCGGCCGGGCCTGCCCCTTGAGGTGCCGGTCGAGGAAGGCGGTCACGTAGCGCCGGGTCAGCTCGACGGCCCGGTCGCCGGACAGCGGGGCGTCGGGGTGGGGCAGGCCGAGCTGGTCGCGCAGGGCGGGGAAATCGGTGGGGCCGGAGTGGTCGGTGCCGTCGAAGGTGATCCAGCGCTTCCAGCCGTCGAAGTGCGGCCAGGGCCCGGACCAGTTGTACGGGGTGTCACCGGGCACGCTCGCGGCCGAGCCCAGCAGCATGAAGGGGCGCCCGCCGATGCCCGCCGCCGGGTACGGCTCCGGCAGGGCGCCGTCCATGTCGACGCCCGCCCGGATGCGCGGGTCGGCGGCCATGGCCGGGAGGGCGCTGGCTCCGCCGATGGAATGCCCCGCCATGGCGATGCGGGCCGGGTCGATGAGGCCGGCCCGGGCCCAGGCGGGATGGCGGCCGGTCAGCTGGTCCAGCAGGAAGGAGGTGTCGCGGGCCCGTACGGCCGTGATGGCCTCGCGGCCGCCCGGGCCCTGGGTCTGGTCGCAGGCCAGGCAGGTCAGGATCCGGCCGCCGGGGAAGGCGGTGGCGGCGCTCTCGTAGGCGTGGTCGACGGAGGCCACCACGTAACCCCGGGAGGCGAGTTCCTCGGCGAGGGAGCCGAGGGTGGCCCGGGGCACGGTGAAACCGGGCGAGAGGACGACCAGCGGGTAGCGGCCCCGGGCGGGCCTGGCCGCCGTACGGGCGTGGGTGCGGGTGGCGGCGAAGGCGGCGGGGTCGACGACCTGGCCGAGGCCCTGGTCGCGCAGGAGCAGCCGGGCTTCCTCGGTGCTCAGGTACGGGGCCGGGGCGCGGCCGGTGCCGGCTTCGGCCGGGTAGCGCAGGGTCACCATCAGTTCGCGCGGGCCGGAGTGCGCCCAGGGGTCGGTCCGGCCGCGGTCGACGAGGTGGAGGTCCTCGGAGCCGATGGCGAACGGGCCTGTGGGGCGCGGGAGTTCGAGCGCGGAGGTCCGGGTGCCCGAGGGGGCGGGGGCCGGCTGGGCGGCGGCGGAGGTCCCGGCGAGCGGGAGGGTGAGCAGGAGGGCTGACAAGGCCACGGCGGCCGCGGTGCGGCGTCTGATCTGCATGACGCCGAACCTAGGCGGCCGGCCGCGGCCATACGTCGCTCCCCGGTCGGATACCGGGTCAGCCCGCGGTCGTAGTGAGCGTGACGGGCAGGTCGAAGAGGTCGTTCTGGGTGAGGATCGGCTTGTTGCGCAGTTCCCCAGGTGCGACGGCCAGGGACAGGGCCGGGAAGCGGGCGTAGAGGGCCGGGAGGGCAACCAGGGCCTCCAGGCGGGACAGGGCCGCGCCGGGGCAGACGTGGGGGCCGTGGCCGAAGGAGATGTGCCGGTTGGGGGTGCGGGTGACGTCGAAGGCCCCCGCGGTCTCGCCGTGCTGGGCCTCGTCGCGGCCCAGGGCCCCGAAGGAGACGATCAGGCCCTCGCCCCGGGGCAGGATCCGGTCGCCGACCTCGATGTCCTCGGTGGCGAAGCGGATGAGGACGTGCGAGGTGGGGGTGGACCAGCGCAGGGTCTCCTCGATCACGTTCTCCCAGGGCACCTCGCCCGCGAGGACGCGGACGCGCTGCTCGGGGTGGGTCTCCAGGGCGACGACCGCGTTGACGATGAGGCTGATGGTGGTCTCGTGACCGGCGGCGACCATCAGCTGGAGGGTGTTGGTGATCTCCTCGGTGCTGAGGCGGTCACCGTCCTCGGAGGCCGCGATGAGCGCGCTGGTGAGGTCGTCGTCCGGGTTCGCGCGCTTGGACTCCACGATGCGGGAGAAGAGCGCGCCGAGGTCCGCCATCATCTGCGGGACCTCCTCGGGGAGGGTCTGGGTGGAGAAGAACTTCTCGAAGAGCGCCTTGAGGCGGGGGTGTTCGGACGCGTCCACGCCCATCAGCCGGCTGATGACGTTCATCGGCAGCGGGTAGGCGAAGGACGCCTTCAGGTCGACGCGCTCGCCGGGCGGGAGGGTGGCGAGCTTGTCGAGCATCTCGGTGGTGAGGTCCTCGATGCCGGCGCGCAGCTTCTCCACCCGGCGCACGGTGAGCGCCTGGGCGACGAGGGTGCGCAGGCGGCGGTGCTCGTCGCCGTCGGCGGTGAGCATGGAGCGGCCGGGGTTGGCGAGGCCGATCAGCGGCCAGTCCAGGGGGATCTCGCCGCGCTGCCAGGCGCCCCACACGTTGATGTCCTTGACCACTCTGGGGTCGGTGAGGAGTCTTCGGGCCTCGGCGTGGTGCGTGACGGCGTACACGCCGACGCCGCCGGGGAGCACGACGGGGACCAGCGGGCCGGCGGCGCGCAGCGCGGCGCTCTCGGCGTCGAGGTCGGTGACGAACGGGTCGAGGACCAGGGGGGCGGGGCCGGTGTGGTCGATCGGGCAGGTCATCGGGCGGCTCCATGGGCGGGAGTGGGCGTGTAGGTCACGGGGAGGGCGCTGAGTCCGCGCAGCCAGGGCGAGGGGCGCCGGGTGAGCGCCTCGGCGGGGCCGGCGAGGTCGACGTCGGGGAGCCGGTCGAGCAGGACCTCGATGCCGGTCCGCGCGATGACCTCGGCGACCTCCTGGGCCGGGAAGGGGCAGCGGTGTTCACCGTGGCCGAAGGAGAAGAAGGCGTTGTTCCCGCCGGTGAGGGCGCCCGCGTCGGTCCGGACGTTCGGGTCGGCGTTGGCGGCGGCCAGGCCCAGCAGGACCAGGTCGCCGCGGCCGATGCGCTGGCCGCCGAGCTTGGTGTCCCGGGTGGTCCAGCGGCCGGCCACGTTCTGGGTCGGGGTGTCCTCCCAGAGCACTTCGTTCATGGCCTCGCCGACGCTGTGCCGGCCGCCGGCCAGGGAGGCGGCGAAGCGGTCGTCGGTGAGCATCAGGCGCAGCGAGTTGCCGATCCAGTCGGCGGTGGGCTGGTGGCCGGCGGCCATCATGACCATGAGGTCCTGGGCGATCTCGTCGACGGTGAAGCCCGCGGTGTTGGCGAGCATCCGGGAGGCGACGTCGGGGCCGGGCTCGGCGGACTTCGCGGCGAGGAGCGCGTACATCGACTCGCCGAGGTGGCGCTGGCCGTCCAGGGCCCCCTCCCGGCCGTTGATCATGTCGTTCATGGCGGTGACGAGGCCGGGGCCCTGCTCGTCGGAGAAGCCGTAGAGACGGGCGAGGACGCGCAGCGGCAGCAGCATGGCGTACTGGCCGACGATGTCGCACTCGCCCTTGCCGCACAGCTGGTCGATGAGCTCGTCGGCGAAGCGTTCGGCGTGGCCCTTGAGTTCGAAGGGGTCGACGGCCTCCAGCGCGGCGGAGATCACGGCGGCGCGTTCGCGGTGGCGTTCGCCGACGGTGTAGAGGATGGACGGCTGCTTGCGGCCGATCATCGGGAGCAGCGGCCAGTCCGCCGGGATGCGGTCCCACTGGTTCCACAGGTCGGAGTCGCGGGAGAAGAGCTGCGGGTCGCTGGTGACCTGGTGGAGCTCGCGGTAGCCGAGGACCAGCCAGGCCGGGACGTCCCCGTCGAGGACGACCGGGGCGACGGCGCCGTGGTCGCGGCGCATCTCCCGGTACAGCTCGGCGGGGTCGGTCTGGAAGCGGGGGCCGCCGAGGTAGACGGGCTGCGGCTCGGGGGTGGTCACGGGGTGGGCTCCGGGATGGGGGTCGGGAGGGCCGGGCGGGGATGCGGGACGCCCTGGAGGCGCTGGAGGTGCTCGACGAGCGTGATCAGCACCTCCTTGCTGGACTCGCGGGAGCGGGCGTCGCAGAAGAGCAGCGGGACCTCGGGCGGCAGGTCGAGGGCGGCGCGGATCTGGTCCGGGGTGTGCGCGGGTCCGCCGAAGTCGTTGCAGGCCACGACGAAGGGCGTGCCGTGGTGTTCGAGGCGGTCGATGGCGTACCAGGAGTCGGCGAGCCGGCGGGTGTCGGCGAGGACGACGGCGCCGAGGGTGCCGGAGAAGAGCCGGTCCCACAGGAACCAGAACCGCTCCTGGCCGGGGGCGCCGAAGAGGTACAGGACGTTGTGGGCGTCGAGGGTGATGCGGCCGAAGTCGAAGGCGACGGTGGTGGCGGTCTTGGCGCCCACGCCCTCGGTGTCGTCGATGGCCTCGCCGGCCTTCGTCATCGTCTCCTCGGTGTTCAGCGGACGGATCTCGCTGACGGAGCGCACCATGGTGGTCTTGCCGACGCCGAAACCACCCACGATCACGATCTTGAGACCGTTGTCGGCGGTGCTGCTGAGGTTCTGCCGGGGCGCGCCCCGGTCAGAGGTTGCGGAGTCCAACGAGCACCTGCTCCAGGATGTCGAGGTCGGGAAGGCGGTAGGCGCCGGCGCGGGGGTGCCGGGCGCTGATCCGGCCGGTGCCGAGGAGGTCGGCGAGCAGGATCCGTACGATCGAGACGGGCAGGCCCAGTTCGGCGGCGATCTCGACGACGGCCGTCGGGAAGCGCGACATCTTCAGGATCGCCGCGTGTTCGGACTGCATGCCGGGTACCGGGTCGCATTCGGCGACGATGAGGGTCACCAGGTCGAAGGCGTCGGAACCGGAGCTGCTGCGGCCGCCGGTGAGGGTGTAGAGCCGGTCCGGGGAGTCGTCCCGGCCCGGCCTGCTGCGGCTCAACCCCGGGGCCTGGCGATCAGATGCTCGCTCAGCTGCTCGACCAGTTCGGACATGTTGTGGCCGACGAGTCCCGCGTCGGCGTCCTCGGCGGCGACGAGGGCGAGGTGGGCGCCCTCGCCGGCCTCGACGATGAAGAGGAGGCCGCCGTAGAACTCGGCCATGGCGGAGCGGACCCCGCCGGTGCCGTCGCCGAATTCGATGGACGCCCCGTGGGACAGGCTCTGGATGCCGGCGGCGATCGCCGCGAGCTGGTCGGCCTGGTCGACGGAGAGCTCGGGGGTGCGGCACAGCTTGAGGCCGTCGCGGGACAGCACGAGGGCGTGCCGGGCGCCGGGGGTGCGCTCCAGGAGCCCTTCCAGGAGCCAGCTGAGCGTCTCGTCGGTGGTGGAGCCGGTCATTGCGTGTTGCCTTCCGGGTACGGGGGTTCGTGGGGGCGTTCGGGGCGGCCGGGCGGGGGCCCGGCCGGCCGGCGGGGCCGTCCCTACGGCTGCTGCTCCGAGGTGCCGCGCACCGCCTGGCGGAAGCTGCCGAAGCGGGCGGCGGACCGGGACGCGGTGCCGGGGGCGGCCTGGGTACGGGCCGCCTCGGCGGCGTCGGGCCCGTCGGGGTGGGCGGCGGCCAGGGTCCGGCCGCGCCGCCGCTGGGGCAGTCCGCTCTCGCCGAGCACCGGGGTCTCGCCGGTGGCTTCGGAGTCGGCGGCGGGGGTGCCCTGGGGGTCGGCGGTGTCGTGGACCGGCTCGGCCTCCGGGCGGTACGCGGCTTCGGTACGGGGCGCGGGCGCGGCGGAAGCGGTCCGCTCCGGGAGGGCGGGCAGCGCCGGGGCGGCGGGCAGGGCCGGGGCGGGCACGGGGTCGGCGGCGCTGCGGCTGATCAGCTCCTGCGGGAGCATCATGAGGGCGCCGGTGCCGCCGCGCGCGGAGGGCCGGAAGGAGACCGTCAGCCCGTACTTGCGGGCCAGCCGGCCGACGACGGCGAGGCCGAGGCGGGTGCCGGAGAGCCCGGCCAGGTCCAGGGTCTCGGCGGTGACGGCCTGTTCGGCGCGGCGCAGCTGGACCTCGCTCATGACGAGCCCGCTGTCCTCGACGGTGATGATGATCCCGGCCGGCACCTCTTCCACGTACACGTGGACCTCGGCGGTGGGCGGCGAGAAGTTCGCGGCGTTGTCGAGGAGTTCCGCGAGGGCGTGCATGACGCCCTCGGCGGCGTGTCCGGCGACGGCGGCGTCGCTGGTGGAGTGCAGCCGGACCCGCTGGTAGCCGCCGATGCGGCCCATCGCGCCGCGCAGGATCGACTCCATGACGATCGGCTTGGCCCAGCGGCGCCCGGAGCGGGCGCCGGTGAGCACGGCGATGGAGTCGGCGAGGCGGCCCGCCTGGGCGGTGCGGTGGTCGAGGTGCAGCAGGTCGCCGAGGACTTCCTCGTCGGCGTGCTTGTGCTCCATGTCGCGCAGGTCGGCGAGCATGCCGGTGGCGAGCGCCTGCATCCGGCCGGCCGCGTTGGCGGCGGCGGCCATGGCGGCGGCCCGGCCGGACTGGGCCCGGCGCAGTTCCGCGCCGAGTCGTTCCCGGGTGACGAGCTGGGCCGCGGTCATCCGGTCGAGTTCGGCGGCGTGGGCGGCCGTCAGCCGGTCCACCTCGGCGGCGCGGGCGGTGGTCAGGTGGTCCACCTCGGCGGTGTGCGCGGAGTGCAGCCGGGCGCGTTCGGCGGTGTGGGCCGCCGTGTCGCGGGCCATGTCGGCGGTGAGCCGGGCGATGTACGCGTCCCGGGCGGCGATGTCCGTGGCGAGGGCCGAGAGCCGGCCGCGCAGGAGGCGTGCGCTGCGCGACCACCAGGTGATCGCGCAGGCGGACACGGCGAGCAGGAACGACCCGCAGGCCGAGAACCACCCGAGGGGCGTCTGGACCGACGCCGGGGCCGCGGACACGGCCGCCGCGGAGAGGGCTCCCGCCGCGACCGCGGTGACGGTCAGCGCGATGGCGGAGGGGCGGAAGGGGGAGGGCGACGCCGTCATGTAGTCAAAGCCTCAAACCGGGCGTAAATGGAAGAGAGGGTTCCTGTGGTAACGAGGCACAACTATAAGAGGATTGCTGATCGTTTAGGAAAGGTATTGGCGAATATCACGCTCTGTAGCGCCCACTTAGGCTGCTTCTGGCGCGGTTTCGGGGCTATGCCATGGCATCCTGTGACGTCACAGCTCGCCGGACGGAATCGGCGGAGGGGCGTCCGGGGAATATGGGGAAGGTCATGAGGCTCTGCTTCCTGGTGGAGGAGCACTACCGACGTGACGGCATGCCGAACGAGGTGATCCGCCAACTCACCGCGTGGGGACACCGGGTGGACGTGGTGCGGCCCGGCGGCTCGCTGCTGCGCATGGGCGACGTCGTACGGTCGGGCGCGCACGACGCCTGGGTGCTGAAGACGGTGTCCGGCGGCCCCGGGCTCACCCTCCTCGAAGCGGCCGCCGCCGCGGGCCTGACCACCGTCAACGACGCCCGCGCGATCCGCGGCGTACGGGACAAGGCACTGGCCGCCGCCATCGGCGCCGCCCGGGGCCTGCCCCAGCCCGAGACCTACGCCGTCGCCCGCCCCGAACTCCTCGCCGAGCTCCCCGAGTCCGCGTACCCGCTCGTCGTCAAGCCCGCCGACGGCAGCTCCGGCCGGTCGGTGCACCTGCTGCCCTCGCCGGACCGGCTCGCCGCGCTGCTGCCCGAACTCGCGGGCGAGGGCATGCTCATCGCCCAGCCGTACGTCCCGAACCACGGCACCGACCTCAAGGTGTACTGCGTCGACGGCGAGCTGTTCGCCACCGAGCGGCGCTCCCCGCTCCATCCGGGGGCCGGCGTGCGCGAGCGGCAGGTGCCGCTGCCCGCCGAGGTGGCGGAGATCGCCGCGCGCGTGGGCGAGGTGTACGGGCTGGACCTGTACGGGGTGGACGTGCTGCTGGGCCCCGACGGGCCGGTGGTGGTCGACGTGAACGACTTCCCGAGCTTCCGTCAGGTCCCCGACGCGGCCGCCCGGGTGGCCCGCGCCGTCCTGGCGCTGGCCCGCTCCGGCGCCGGCCGCGGCGTGCCGGCCGCCCCCGCGTTCGCCCTGCCGGTCGCGATCCCGCTCCAGGTGGCGGCGGGGGCGGGGGACGGCGCGTGAGGGCCGGGCTGGTCACCCCCGACGCCGGCCATCCGCTGCTGGCGGCCACCGCCCGGCTGCTCACCGGCGCCGGGCACGCGGTGGAGGTGCTGGACCCGGCGGCCGGCGCCGCGGCGGCGGCCGGCGCGCGGGCCGACGTATACCTGCTGAAGGCGCGCACCCCGGCCGCGCTGGAGCTGGCCCGGGAGCTGGAGCGGCGGGGCGCGCCCGTCCTCAACTCCGCGTCCGCCACCGCCGCCTGCCAGGACCGGACCGGGATGGCCGCTCTCGCGCTGCGCGCCGGGCTGCCCTTCGCGCCCACCCGCACCTTCGCCTCGGCGGCGGCGGCGCTCGCGGAACCGGCCGCGGGGTCGGCTGCGGAGTCGGCTGCGGAGTCGACTGCGGAGCAGCAGTGGCCGCGGTGGCCGCTGGTGGTCAAGAGCCGGGCGAGCCGCAAGCACGACCTGGTCGCCCGCGTCGACGGCCCGGAGGGGTTGCGGGCCCTGGCGGCCGAGTGGCCCGGGGAGCCGGTCGTGGTACAGCCGTTCGCGCCCAACAGCGGCTGGGACCACAAGCTGTGGGTGATCGGGGACCGGGTCTTCGCGGGCCTGCGGCGCTCCGAACTCGCCGTCGGCGCGGGGGAACCGGGCCGGCCCGGGGACCGGCTGCCCGACGGCTGGGCCGAACTGGCCCTGCGGGTGGGCCGGGTGTTCGCCCTGGACGTCTACGGGGTGGACGTCATCGCCACCGGGGACGGCGCACCGCTCATCGTGGACGTCAACGCCTTCCCCGGCATCCGCGGCCAGGCCGGCGCCCCCGAGGCCCTCGCCGCGCTGGCCCTGCGCCGGGCGGCGCGCTGACGGGGTCCGGCCGGTAGCGTGCGGGGCAGTCGACGGAAGGCGGCCCCATGCGCGCGGTGGTGTTCGAACGGTACGGCGAACCGGCGGAGGTACGGGAGGTCCCCGATCCGGCGCCGGCGTCCGGCGGAGCCGTCGTACGCGTCGAGGCGACGGGCCTGTGCCGCAGCGACTGGCACGGCTGGCAGGGCCACGACCCGGACATCACGCTGCCGCACGTCCCCGGGCACGAACTGGCCGGGGTGGTCGAGGCGGTGGGCCCCGGGGTGACCCGCCTGCGGCCCGGCGACCGGGTGACCGTCCCCTTCGTCTGCGCCTGCGGCGGCTGCGCCGACTGCGCGGCCGGCGAGCACCAGGTGTGCGCGCGCCAGACGCAGCCCGGTTTCACGCACTGGGGTTCCTTCGCCGAGTACGTGGCCCTCGACCACGCCGACGTGAACCTGGTGGCGGTGCCCGAGGAGCTCTCGTACGCCACCGCCGCCGCCCTGGGCTGCCGGTTCGCGACGGCGTTCCGGGCGGTGGTCGCGCGGGGCCGGGTCGCGGCGGGCGAGTGGGTCGCCGTCCACGGCTGCGGCGGGGTGGGCCTGTCGGCGGTGATGATCGCGGCCGCGGCCGGCGCGCGGGTGGTCGCCGTCGACCCCGCCCCGGCCGCGCGGGAGCTGGCCCGCGCCTTCGGTGCGGCGCACACCGTGGACCCGTACGACACCGGGTCCGGCGGCACCGCCGAGGTGGTACGGGACCTCACGGGCGGCGGGGCGCACCTCTCGCTGGACGCCCTCGGCTCCCCCGCGACTGCCGCCGCCTCGGTGGCGGGGCTGCGCCGGCGCGGGCGGCACGTCCAGGTCGGGCTGCTCCCGGCGGAGTCCGGCCCGGCGGTGCTGCCGATGGACCGGGTCATCGGCTGGGAGCTGGAGGTGCTGGGCAGTCACGGCATGGCCGCCCACGCCTATCCGCCGATGCTGGAGCTGGTCCGCTCGGGCGCGCTGCGGCCGGACCTGCTGGTCACCCGGACCCTCCCGCTGGCCGCGGCCCCGGCGGCCCTCGCCGCCATGGGCGCGGCGCCGGGGCCGGGCGTGACCGTGATCCTGCCCTGGGAGTGACCGGCCCTCGCCGGGGGGGGCCGCACCGAGGCCCACGGCGAGGGGCCGTACCGGAGGCCCGCATCGAGGGCCCGTATCGAAGCCCCGTACCGAGGGCCAGTGCCGAGGGCCGGTGCCGAGGGCCGGTGCCGAGGGCCGGTGCCGAGGCTCGTACCGAGGGCCGGTGCCGAGGCCCGTGCCGAGGGCCGGTGCCGAGGCCCGTGCCGAGCGCCGTACCGAGGGCTGTACCGAGGGCCCATGCCAAGGGCCGCACCGAGCGCCCGTACCGAGCGCCCGTACCGGCCGGGCGCGGCGGGCCCGGCCGGTGCCGGACCCCGGATCAGGCGCCGACGTACGCCGCGAGGTGCTCGCCCGTGAGGGTGGAGCGGGCCGCGACGAGGTCGGCGGGAGTGCCCTCGAAGACGATCGTGCCGCCGTCGTGCCCCGCGCCCGGGCCGAGGTCGATGATCCAGTCCGCATGCGCCATGACCGCCTGGTGGTGTTCCACCACGATCACCGACTTGCCGGAGTCGACGAGCCGGTCGAGCAGTCCGAGGAGCTGCTCGACGTCGGCGAGGTGGAGGCCGGTGGTCGGCTCGTCCAGGACGTAGACGCCGCCCTTGTCCGCCATGTGCGTCGCCAGCTTCAGCCGCTGCCGCTCGCCCCCGGACAGGGTGGTGAGCGGCTGGCCCAGGGTCAGGTAGCCGAGCCCGACGTCGGCCAGCCGGCCGAGGATCCGGTGCGCGGCCGGGGTGTGCGCCTCGCCCGCGCCGAAGAACTCCGCGGCCTCGTCCACCGGCATGGCGAGCACCTCGCTGATGTCACGGCCGCCGAGGTGGTAGTCGAGCACCGACGCGTCGAACCGCTTCCCCCCGCAGTCCTCGCAGGGGGAGGCGACCCCGGCCATCATCGCCAGGTCGGTGAAGATGACCCCGGCGCCGTTGCAGGCGGGGCAGGCGCCCTCGGAGTTGGCGCTGAACAGCGCCGGCTTGACGCCGTTGGCCTTGGCGAAGGCCTTGCGGATCGGGTCGAGCAGCCCGGTGTACGTGGCCGGGTTGCTGCGGCGCGAGCCGCGGATCGGGCTCTGGTCCACGAAGACCACGTCCTCCCCCGCCGGGATCGAACCGTGGACGAGCGAGCTCTTGCCGGACCCGGCGACGCCCGTGACCACGGTCAGCACCCCGAGCGGGACGTCCACGTCGACGTCGCGCAGGTTGTGCGTGCGCGCCCCGCGGATCTCCAGCGCCCCGGTGGGCTCGCGCACCGTGTCCTTGACCCGGGCCCGGTCGTCGAAGTGGCGGCCGGTGATGGTGCCGCCGGCCCGCAGCCCTTCCACGGTGCCCTCGAAGCAGACCGTGCCGCCCGCCGTGCCGGCGCCCGGGCCGAGGTCCACGACGTGGTCGGCGATGGCGATCGTCTCCGGCTTGTGCTCCACGACCAGCACCGTGTTGCCCTTGTCCCGCAGCCGCAGCAGCAGGTCGTTCATCCGCTGGATGTCGTGCGGGTGCAGGCCGGTGGTGGGCTCGTCGAAGACGTACGTGGTGTCGGTGAGCGAGGAGCCGAGGTGGCGGATCATCTTGACGCGCTGCGCCTCGCCGCCCGACAGGGTGCCCGAGGAGCGGTCGAGCGAGAGGTAGCCCAGGCCGATCTCCACGAACGAGTCGAGGGTGTGCCGCAGCGTCGCCAGCAGCGGGGCGACCGAGGGCTCGTCGAGGCCCGCGACCCAGGCGGCCAGGTCGCTGATCTGCATCGCGCAGGCGTCGGCGATGTTGTGGGCGCCGATCCGCGAGGACCGCGCGCCCTCGGTGAGCCGGGTGCCCTCGCACTCGGGGCAGGTGGTGAAGGTGACCGCCCGCTCCACGAACGCCCGGATGTGCGGCTGCAGCGCCTCCTTGTCCTTGGACAGGAAGGACTTCTGGATCTTGGGGATGAGTCCCTCGTAGGTGAGGTTCACGCCCTCGACCTTCACCTTCGTCGGCTCCCGGTAGAGGAAGTCGTGCATCTCCTTCTTCGTGAACTTCCGGATCGGCTTGTCCGGGTCGAGGAGGCCCGACTCGGCGTAGACCCGTACGGTCCAGAAGCTGTCGGACTTCCAGCCGGGGATGGTGAAGGCGCCCTCGGCGATCGACTTGGAGTCGTCGTAGAGCTGGGTGAGGTCGATGTCGGAGACGGAGCCGCGGCCCTCGCAGCGCGGGCACATGCCGCCCGTCCGGCTGAAGGTGGCCTTGACGGCCTTCTGCGCGCCGCGCTCGACGGTGATCGCCCCGCTGGCCCGGACGGAGGGGACGTTGAAGGCGTAGGCGCCGGGCGGGCCGATGTGGGGCTGCCCGAGCCGGCTGAAGAGGATGCGCAGCATGGCGTTGGCGTCGGTGGCGGTGCCGACCGTGGAGCGGGGGTCGGCGCCCATCCGCTGCTGGTCGACGATGATCGCGGTCGTCAGGCCTTCGAGCACGTCGACCTCGGGCCGGGCCAGGGTCGGCATGAAGCCCTGGACGAAGGCGCTGTACGTCTCGTTGATCAGCCGCTGCGACTCGGCGGCGATCGTGTCGAACACCAGGGAGCTCTTGCCCGAGCCGGAGACGCCGGTGAAGACGGTCAGGCGGCGCTTGGGGATCTCGATGCTGACGTCCTTGAGGTTGTTCACGCGCGCGCCGTGCACGCGGATCAGCTCGTGCCGGTCGGCGGCGTGCCGCGGGTCCGTCCCCGGGGTCTTGCTCATGGTGTCTCCATCTGTCGGACGGTGCCGGTGGTCGCTGCGCTGCCTCCGGTTCTACGTCGTCGGGGGCGGCCGGGGCAACGCCCGGCCGCCCTCCCCGCCGGTGCGGTGGCCGCCTGGACGGCCTAGCGGTCCTGGATCAGCCCGAGGACGTTCCCGTCGGGGTCGGTCAGGGTGGCCACCAGGCGGCCGCCGCCGACGTCCTCGGCGGGCTGGCGCAGGGTGGCGCCCGCGGCGGTCACCTCGGCGATCTTCGCCTCGATGTCCGGGACGTGCCAGTAGGCCACCGGTGAGGTGAGGCCCTGGGGGCCGCCGCCCGGGACGAGCCCGATCTGCTGGCCCTCGGCCTCGAAGCCGACGTAGTACGGGCTGTCGGTGGTGGGCCGTACGCCGAGCAGGGCGGCGTACACCTCCGTGGCCTTGCCCAGGTCGGTGACGGGGTGCAGGACGGTCTTGACGCCGTGGGTGGACGAGCCGGTCATGGTCGCTCCTGAGGTCGTGAGTGGTGGTGGGTGCGAGTGGGGGCCGGTGGTCGTGGCCGACCTTCATCACGCTAGTCGCGGCCCCGGTGAGGAGGCTTCTCCATTCCTGACCGGTCCTGCCGGTCACCTTTCTGCCACCTCCCGGCCATCCGGGGCTGTCACCCTGCTGCCACCACCCCCAAGTTGTATATACAACTTTCCCCCTGCCCTCATCCCCGACGGGAGCCCCGATGTCCTCCACGGCGATCACCGGTTCGCCCGCGCCCTGGCTGCGCGACAACTGCCCCTGCGGCGCCTGCCGCGATCCGCGCAACGGCCAGAAGCTCTTCCAGATCACCGACCTGCCCGCCGGCCTCGCCGTCGGCTCCGTCCACCCGGTGGGCGAGGGGGCCGCGGCCGGCTGGGAGGTGGTGTGGGAACCGGACGGGCACCGCTCGCTCTACCCGGCCGGCTGGCTCGACGCCCACGCCCCCGGCGTCCCGCGCGCGGGCGGCGGTGACGGCCGCACCGAAGCCGACAAGGAGCTGTGGGCCGCCGACGGCCTCTCCGGACGGCTGCCCGAGGCCTCGTGGGACGCCTACACCGGCGACCGCGCGGTACGGATCGAGGCGCTGGAGAGCGTGCGCCGCCTCGGCTTCGTCCTGCTGCGCGGCGTGCCCTGCCAGGACCGGATGGTGCTCGACGTGGCGGAGACCTTCGGCTTCGCGCGCCGGACGAACTACGGGGAGCTCTTCGAGGTCCGGATCGAGCCCGATCCGAACAACCTCGCCTTCACCGGCGCCCTGATCACCCCGCACACCGACAACCCGTACCGGGACCCGGTCCCGACCGTGCAGCTGCTGCACTGCCTGCGCAACGAGGCGCGGGGCGGTGACTCCGGGCTGGTGGACGGCTTCCACGCGGCGGCGCTGCTGCGCGACGAGGACCCGCGGGCCTTCGGCGTACTGACCCGGGTGCCGGTGGAGTTCGCCTTCGCCGACGCCCGCACCGAACTGCGCGCGCACCGGCCCCTGATCGACGTCGACCCGCTCGGCCGGATCCGCGAGATCCGGTTCAACAACCGCTCCATCGGGACCCTGCACGAGAGCGCCCGGGTCCTGGAGGAGTTCTACGCCGCCTACCGGCGCTTCGGCGAGCTGCTGCTGCGCCCCGAGCTGCGCCTGGACTTCCGGCTCACGCCGGGCGACTGCCTGATCTTCGACAACACCCGGCTGCTGCACGCACGTACGGCCTTCGCGGAGTCGGGCGGGCGGCACCTCCAGGGGGCGTACGCCGACCTCGACGGGCTCGGCTCCGCCCTGGCGGTCCTGCGCCGCGAGGAGGCCGCCGCGTGAGCGCCGCGACCGGCGGAGCCGGCCCCCTCGACCTGCTCGCCGCGCTGTTCGCGGGCGAGGGCGGCGCCGAGTACTTCGGCGAGAAGGTGACCCAGGCCGAGCACATGCTCCAGGCGGGCGCCCTCGCCGAGGCGGCCGGCGCCCCCGATCACCTGGTGGCCGCCGCGCTGCTGCACGACATCGGCCACTTCCACGGGACGGTCACCGGCCGCGACCTGATGGAGGACGGTGTGGACAACCGGCACAGCCACACCGGCGCCGACTGGCTGGCCCGCTGGTTCGGGCCCGAGGTGACCGAGCCCGTACGGCTGCACGTGGCCGCCAAGCGGTACCTGTGCACGGCCGAGCCCGGCTACTTCGGCCTGCTCTCGGAGGCCTCGGTGCACACCCTGCGCGTCCAGGGCGGCCCGATGACCGAGGAGCAGGCCCGGGCCTTCGAGGCCCTGCCGGGGGCGGCCGACGCGGTCGCCGTGCGCCGCTGGGACGAACGGGCCAAGGATCCGCTGATGGACACCCCCGACTTCGCGCACTTCCGGCCGCTGCTGGCCGGGCTGCTGCGTACGGAGGTCTGAGCGGGGGCGGCGGCCCCTCCCCGGGGGCGCGGCCGGCGGCGGTCCGTCAGGGCCGCAGCCGGCGGCCCAGCGCGCCGGCCGCCGTCGAGTGCGCCGTGAAGGCCACCGTCCCGGGCAGGTACCGGTCCTGGGACCACTCCACCGGCACGCCCGCCGGGTCGGTGGAGCGCCGCCGCTCGCGCAGCAGCGCCTCCCCGGCCCGGCAGCCCAGCAGCCGTGCGTCGTCGGCGTCGGCGGGCGCGATGTCGATGGTGTGGTGGGCGTCGGTGAAGAGCACGCCGTGGTGGGCGAGGCGTTCCGAGTACGAGACGGTGTCCAGCGGCATCGCCGCCACCAGCGTGCCGACCGCCTCCGGGTACGTCGTACGTTCCACCATCACCGGCGTGCCGGACAGGGTCCGCAGCCGCAGCACCCGGTACACGGCCGCCCCGGCGGCCACCCGTAGCTGCTCCGCCTCCTCGGCGTCCGCCGCGCCCGGGTCCACGGCGACGGTCCGGCCGCCCGGCTCCTCCCCCAGGGAACGCGCCCAGCGGGTGAAGCTGCGCAGTTCGGCGGCGGCGTTCTCCTCCCCCGGGCCGCCGAGCACCACCCGGCGGGTGCCCCGGCGGGAGGTGACGAGCCCGTCGGAGCGCAGCGCGGCCAGGGCCTGGCGGACGGTGCCCCGGGAGACGGCGTAGCGGCGGGCGAGTTCGTCCTCGGCGGGCAGCCGGGCCCCGGATCCGTACTCCCCGGCGGCGATGGCCGCGCGCAGGTCCGCGGCGACCGTCAGGTAGAGCGGCGTCCGGCCGGGCGCCGGTCGGGACCGGGCAGGCTCCCGCGGCGGGGCCGCGTCCCGGGCGGCGGGTGGCGCCTGCGGCGGGGCCGCGTCCCGGGCAGCGGGGGCCACCTGCGGCGGGTGCGGTTCCTGGGGTGCGGGTGCTGCCTGCGGTGCCTCGTTCACGGCCCCAGCCTGCCATGCGGGCCGGGGCGCCGGTGGGCCCGCTCGACCCGGTCCCCGCCCGCCTCCCATACTGGGGCCGCATGAAGGGAGATACATGAGGGGAAAGGACATGCCGCGCAGCAGTCCGCTGGTGCCGGACGGCGTGCGGGATGAGCTGGCGCGGCACGACTGGGCGGGCACGACCTGCGGCTGCGGTCGCCCGGCGGCCCACCTGGAGGACACCCTGTGGGACGCGGCGGAGGGACATCCGGCGGCGTTCCACGCCCTGCAGGGGCACGTGTTCACCGGGACCCGGCTGTGGCCCCCCGCCCCGGCCGCCTGCGCGGTGCTGATGGCGGTGTGGGCGGCCGGACCGCCCCGGCAGACGGGCCGGGAGGCGCTGCTGTGGACGCTGCTGTCCCTGCTGAGCGCCGAGGACGACGGGGACAGCCACGGGGCGGGCCTGTACGGGCAGGTGGCCGCGCACGTCCGGACCGGCCTGCCGCTGCTGGTGCGGGTGCTGGAGGCCGGCCCGGGGTCGGTCTGCGGTGCCTACGCGGAGGGCATCCTGGAGTTGCTCGTCCTGTCGGCCTGAGCCGCGGGCCCGGCGGCGGCAGTGGCGTCGGCAGCGGCGCCGATGACGCAGCGCCGCAGGACCTCCGGGGTGACCTCCTCCAGGGACCGCGCGAAGGTGCGCGCCGCCGAGGCGGGCACGTCCAGCAGCGAGGGCACCACCAGCACGGGGCAGCCGGCCGCCTCGGCGGAGGCGGCGCCGTCCGGGGAGTCCTCCACGGCGACGCACTCACCGGGCCGGCGGCCGAGCCGTTCGGCGGCGGCGCGGTAGGGGTCGGGGTGCGGCTTGGTCCGTACGGTGTCGTCGGCGGAGACGGTGAAGGCGAACGGCACGTGCGCGAGGGCGCCCCCGACCACCTGGTCCACGACCACCCGCGGTGAGGCGCTGACCAGGGCGAAGGGGATGCCGGCCGCTTCGAGGGCGGTGAGCAGCCGCTGGGCGCCGGGACGGATCGGCGCCCCGGCGGCGACCCGCCGGAAGAAGCCCTCGGTGAGTTCGGCGGCGACCTCCCGGACCTCCCCGCGCCCCGCCACCCGTACGAGGTGGGCGGCGGTGTCGGGGACGGCGCGGCCGACGACCTCGGGGGCGTCGGCCGGGCCGAGGCGGTGTCCGAGCCGCTCGGCGGTCCGCTCGGTGGTCTCCCACCACAGCACCTCGGTGTCCACGAGGGTGCCGTCCATGTCGAACAGGACGGCGGCGAGCTCGCTCCCCCGGTCCCCGGCGAGCTCACTCACCCGGTCTTCGGCGGGCCCGCTCACGCGGTCCTCGCCACGACGAGTACGGGCCGCTCGGCCGGTCCCACGGCGGCCCGCGCGCCCGGCGCCAGGTCGGCGGCGTCGCGCGAGGGCAGGTCGGCCTTGACGCGGGTGCCGTCGGCGAGGTCGAGGTGGAGGCGGGTGACGGCGCCGAAGAAGGAGGCCGACGTCACGGTGGCGTTGCCCTCGGGGTCGGCGGCGACGGTGAGGTTCTCTGGCCGGACCAGCACCTCGACGTCGGCGGTGGCCGGGACGGGGCCGTCGACGGGCAGCCGGGTGCCGGAGACCTCGACGAGGCCGGAGTCGGTGAGGCGGCCGGGGAGCCGGTTCATGGTGCCGACGAACTCGGCGACGAAGGGCGTCGCCGGGCGTTCGTACAGCTCGGCGGGGGCGGCGCACTGCTCCAGCTTCCCGGCGTTCAGCACGGCGACCCGGTCGGCCATGGACAGGGCCTCCTCCTGGTCGTGGGTGACGAACACGGTGGTGATGCCGAGGTCGAGCTGGAGGCGGCGGATCTCCTCGCGCAGGTTGGCCCGTACCTTGGCGTCCAGTGCGGACAGCGGCTCGTCCAGCAGGAGCACGCGCGGGCGCAGGGCCAGGGCGCGGGCGAGGGCGACGCGCTGCTGCTGGCCGCCGGACATCTGGTGCGGGTAGCGGTCGCCGTGGTCGGGCAGGCCGACGAGGTCGAGGAGTTCGGCGGCCCGCTCGTGGCGCTGCGCCGCGCCGACCTTGCGCACGCGCAGGCCGAAGGCCACGTTGTCGCGGGCGCTGAGGTTGGGGAAGAGGCTGTACGACTGGAAGACCATCCCGGCGTCGCGGCGGTTGGCCGGCACCCGGGTGATGTCCTCGCCGTCGACCAGGACTTCACCGGAGTCGGGCGTCTCGAAGCCGGCGAGGACGCGCAGGGCGGTGGTCTTGCCGCAGCCGGAGGGGCCGAGCAGGGCGAGGAGTTCGCCGGGTTCGACGGTCAGGTCGAGACCGTCGAGGGCGACGGTGGAGCCGAACGCCCGGCGCAGGCCGCGGAATTCGACGCGCGCGCCGGCGGGGGCGGCGGGGTCGGCCGTCTTCCGCGGCGCGGGGAGGGTCGTGGACATCTGGGTCAGGACTCCTTGCGGGAGGTGGCGGGGGCGGTGGAGACCGTGGCGGGGGCGGTTCCGGCCCGCGAGAGGACGAGCAGCAGCAGCCAGGTGATGAGGAGGCTGAGGATGGAGACGGCCACCGACATCCGGGCCTGGGCGCCGGAGATGGAGACGATCCACACGGCGAAGGGCTGGAAGCCGAGGAGCGAGGCGATGGTGAACTCGCCGAGCACCAGGGCCAGGGTGAGGAAGGCGGCTCCGGCGAGCGAGGCGCGCAGATTGGGCAGCAGGACGCGCAGCACCACGTGGGGCCAGCTCGCACCGCAGCTGCGGGCGGCCTCGACCAGGGTGGGGACGTCGACGGCGCGCAGCCCCGCGTCGAGCGAGCGGTAGACGAAGGGCAGGGCCAGCACCGTGTACGCGAGGACCAGGACGAGCGGGAAGTCCTCGTTCTGGACGGCGATGAAGGTCTGGTAGAGCGGGGTCCGCGACAGGTGGTCGGGCCCCCAGCGCAGCACGGTGGTGATGCCGGTGACCAGGGCGATGGGCGGCACCACCAGCGGCAGCATGCACATCACCTCCACCACGGGCCGCAGCCTCGGCGAGCCGATCCGTACGGCGACCAGCGCGGGTACCGCCAGCGACAGGGACAGCGCGATGGTGGCGGCGGCCAGGCCGAGCGAGAGCAGCAGGCTGCGCGTGAAGCCGTCCGCGCCGAGCAGTTCGGTGTACGCCTCGAAGGTGATGCCCTGCCCGGGCACGTGCACGGTGAAGACGAAGGAGGCGACGAGCGGGAGCAGGAAGTACGCGCCCGCGAGGCCGAGGACGGCGCCGCGCCAGACGCGGGGCCGGGGGCGGGACCGGCGGGCCCGGGCCGGAGCCGGGGCGGGGAGGGGGGCGGGCGGGGCCGCCGCTTCCGCGCTGTCCGCCCGGGGGGCGGTGGGGGTCATCGCAGCCATCGGGCGCTCCGTCGCTGGAGGGGCAGGTAGACCGCCATGACCAGGCCGGCGATCACGATCATGTCGAGGCCGAGGGCGAGCGCCACGTTCTCCTGGCCGGTGAGGACGTTGCCGGAGAGGGCGTCCGCGATCTTCAGCGTGACCAGCGGCACGGAGCCGCCGACGAGGGCCGCGGCCGTGGCGTGCGCGGCGAACGCGGTGCCGAAGAGGAGGACGAATCCGCCGAGCAGGGAGGGCGCGAGGACCGGCAGGCCGACGTGGCGCCAGAACTGCCAGGCGTTCGCCCCGTTGTTCTGGGCGGCCTCGCGCCACTGCGGGCGCAGTCCGTCCAGGGCCGGCACGATCACCAGGACCATCAGGGGGATCAGGAAGTACAGGTAGACCACGGTGAGGCCGGTGAAGGAGTACAGGTCCCAGCCGAGGCTCGTGAGGTCCGCGAGCTGGGTGACGACTCCGGAGATCCCGGCGGTGGCGATGAACGCGAACGCGAGCGGCACCCCGCCGAAGTTGGCGAGGACGCCGGAGGCGGTCAGCGCCGCGGAGCGCAGGGCGGTGGAGCGGGAGGTGACCAGGGCCTGGGCGATGAGGACGCCGAGGACTCCGCCGAGGAGTGCGGTCAGGGCGGAGAGCTGGACGCTGCCGGTCAGCGAGTCGAGGTACGGGCCCTGGAGGGAGCGCGCGAGGTGCTCTCCGGTGAGGCGGGTGGCGCCGGTGGCGGGGTCGGTGCGGGTGACCGCGCCGAAGGCGATGGCGCCGAGCGGGACGCCGAAGCAGAGCCCGGTGAAGACGAGGAGCGGGAGGGCGGCGAGCCAGGTGCGCGGGCCGCGCCGCCGGCGGCGCGCGGTGGCGCCGCCGGCGGTCCCCTGCTGGGGGAGGGTGGGTGCGGACATCAGCTGAGGGCCTTGTCCCACTTCTCGGCGAGGGTGGCCTTGGCCTTGTCGAGCTCGGTGGAGGCCGGGAAGGTCGGGGTGCCCTGGACCTGCGGGAGCTTGGTGACGGCGTCCTTGTCGGCGGTGCCGTCGGCGGCCATCACGGGGAGCAGCACGGGGCGGGCGTGGCCCTGGAGCCAGATGTTCTGGCCCTCGGCGCTGTAGAGGAACTCCATCCACAGGCGGGCGGCCGCCGGGTTGGGGGCGTCCTTGTTGATGGCCTGGGAGTAGTACTGGGCGTAGACGCCGTCGGAGGGGACGGAGACCTTCCAGTCGACGCCCTTGCCCTTGAACTGCTCGGCGTAGCCGGCGTTCAGGTAGTCCCAGTCGATCGAGATGGGGGTCTCGCCCTTCTCGACGGTGGCCGGGGTGGACTCGACGGGGATGAAGTTGCCGCTCTTCTTCAGCTGGCCGAAGAAGTCGATGCCGGGCTGGATGTCGGCGAAGGAGCCCTTGTTGGCGAGGGCGGCCGCGTAGACGCCGCCGAAGGCGGAGCCGGACTTGGTGGGGTTGCCGTTCAGGGCGACCTTGCCCTTGTACTCGGGCTTCAGCAGGTCGGCGAAGGTCTGCGGGCAGGTGGGGATGCGGGCGGCGTCGCAGCCGATGGAGACGTAGCCGCCGTAGTCGTTGTACCAGCGGCCGTCGGCGTCCTTCTGGGCGGCGGGGATCTTGTCCCAGGCGGCGACCTTGTAGGAGGCGAAGAGGTTCTCGTCGGCGCCGCTGCGGGCGAAGGCGATGCCGAGGTCCATGACGTCGGGGGCGCGCTTCTGGCCCTTGCGGGACTTGACGGCGGCGATCTCGTCGGCGCTTGCGGCGTCCGGGTTCTCGCTGCTGATCTTGACCTTGGGGTACTTCGCCTGGAAGGCCTTGACCATCTGGCCGTAGTTCGCCCAGTCCGGCGGCAGCGCGATGACGTTGAGCTGGCCCTCCTTCTCGGCGGCGGCCACGAGGGCCGCCATTCCGCCGAGGTCGGCCACCGAGGTCGCGGTGCCCGGCTGGGCGTTGCCCTTGGCGTCGCCGGTGGCGGCGGCGGGCTTCGGGTCGGGCGCTGCGCCGCACGCGCTGAGCGTGGTCAGGACGGCGGCGCCGAGCAGTACGGCCGCGCCGCGGCGGGCGGAGGAACTGAGCACGGTCTCTCCCGGAGACGAAGGGGCTTCACTTGTCAGATTCACTTGTCTGAACAAGTTGGCTCCAGTTCGCCCGTGCCCGCTGTACGGACGGTGAACGGGGGCTGGACCCTGGAGCACGAGTCGAGGAAGAGAAGAGAATGACCGAAAGACGTCGTGACACAACGGGTCCGGAGGATCCCCGATGATGATCAAGACCCCGGGGTCACGGGACGTCACAGCGAGGGGGAACGACATGGGAACCGCGCGGTACCTGAAGATCGCGGAGGAACTGCGCCGGGCGATCCTGTCCGGCGCCTACCCCGTGGGCGCCCGGCTGCCCTCCGAGAGCGACCTCGCCACCCGCTGGGCGGCCTCGCGCGGCACGGTCCGCCAAGCCGTCGCCACCCTGGCCGCGGAGGGGCTCATCGGCTCCAGCCAGGGTGCGCGCAGGATCGTACTGCGCCACGAACGCCGCCACAGCTTCGGTGAGTTGAACAGTTTCGCGCAGTGGGCCGAGGGGGTGGGCCACGAGGTGCGCAGCCGCTTCCTGTCGCGGACCCGGCGGCCCGCCACCGCCGAGGAGGCGGAGCGGCTCGCCCTGCCGCCGGGTACGGAGGTCCTCGCGGTGCTGCGGCTGCGGCTGCTCGACGGCGAGCCCACGATGGTGGAGCGCACCGCCTACGCCGACTGGGTCGCGGCGGCGGTGGAGGCGCTGCCCGAGGACTGCCGCTCGGTGATGGACAGCCTGGCCGCGGACTCCGGGATCGTGGCGCACTACGGGGAGCACCTCATCGACGCCCTCGCTGCGGGCAGCGAGGACGCCCGCCTCCTGGCGGTCCGGCGCGGCAGCCCGCTTTTGCGCCAACGCCACACCTCCGCGACCCGCACGGGCCGCCCGATCGAATGGTCCGACGACCGCTACCGAGCGGGCAGCGTCACCTTCAGTGTGAGCAACTCGGCGGTAGCCACCCCACTGGAGCGGCATCCGGGGGGCGAGCGCTGAGGGCCTCAGCGGGACGACACGGTCTCGTCGATCGCTTCCGGTAGCCAGTCGGCGGTGTGGCGGAAGGAGAAACCGAGGCGGGCGGCACGGCCGTTGTCGAGGGCGTAGGCACGGTCGAAGGAGAACGGCGAGGCCTGCTCCCCGTCCGCCACGGTCCGTAGGAGCGGCTCGCGCCCGAGCCGGGCGCCGACGGCCCCGGCGAGGGCGGTGACGGTGAGCGGACCGTGCGAGGCGGCGTTGACCGGCCCGGTGAAGGTCCCCGCGGCGGCCCAGGCCAGGAACCGTGCGATCTCCCGGTGATGGATGAAGGAGGTCGCCTGCGGAGCCTCGTGGACGTGGACCGGCAGACCGGCGCCGATCCGCTCGGCGTAGTGCGCGAGCCGCCCGGTGAAATCCCGCGCGCCGCCGCCGAGGACGTGCGCGGAGCGGACGCTCACGTACGGGAAGGCGGGCTCGCGCAGGAACACCGCCTCCGCCCGCCGCTTGTCCGCCGCGTACCGTGCGGCGGCGCCGACCGCGGGCCGGTGATCGCGGCGGGGGTCGAAGGCGGCTTCCGTCAGCGGGGCGGCCGTGACCGGCGGCGCGGCGAAGGTGGCGGGGTCGTATACCTCCATCGTGGAGGTCATCACGTACCGCCCGGTCCGGCCCGCGGCGAAGGCCCGGCGGGCGACGGCGGCCTGGTGCGGGGTGTAGCAGACCTGGTCGAGGACGACGTCGAAAGTGCGGGCGCCGAGGGCGGCACGCAGCGCGCGTGCGTCGTCGCGGTCGGCGGTCAGGTGGGTCACGCCGGGCGGCGGGACCGTGGAGCCGCGGTTGAGGACGGTGACCGCGTGGCCCGCGTCGCGCAACAGGGTGACCAGGTGCCTGCCGAAGTACCGGCTCCCGCCGATGACCAGATATTCGCTCATGGCCTCGACCCTGCCGCTATAGGGTCACCGGCGGAACTGATCGAATACTGAACACGTCGTAAGGAAAACTGTTGATCGATGTGCACCGGCTGCGCATCCTGCGGACCGTGGCCGAGCACGGCAGCTTCAACCGCGCGGCGGCCGCCCTGCGGCTGACCCCCTCGGCCGTGTCCCAGCACATCGCCTCCCTGGAACGCGACCTCGGCCATCCGGTGGCGGAGCGCAGCACGCGCGGGGCCGCCCTCACCGAGGCCGGGCGGCTCCTGGTGGAGGCGGCGGACACCATCACCGCCGAACTGGACCTGGTCCGCGCCCGGATCGGCCGGCTGGCGGCCGGCCGGCCCCGGCTGACGGTCGCCACCTTCACCAGTGGCGGCCGGCACCTGCTGCCCCGGGCGCTCGCCGCGTTCGTGGCCGAGCACCCGGAGGTGGAACTCACGATCGTGGAGGCCGAGCCCGAGGCCGCCCTGCCGATGGTGCGCGGCGGGGCGGCGGACCTCGCGCTGGCCTACCACTTCGACGGCCCGCTGCCGTCCGGCGCGGCCGGGCGCACAGGCGCGGACTGGCTTCCGCTGAGGGAGGACCCGCTGTACGCGGTCCTGCCGCCGGGGCACCGGCTGGCGGGGCGGGAGGCGCTGGAGCCGGCGGAACTGGCGGCCGACCGGTGGGTCCTGGGCTGCCTGAAGACGGAGGCCTTCCTGCGCCGGTACGCCGACCGGTCCGGGTTCGAGCTGCGGACCGCCGCCTCGACCACCGACTACTTCTTCGCGCAGTCCCTGGTCGGGGCGGGGGTCGGAGTCGCCCTGATCCCGTACATCGCCCTGTCCCCGGCACCCGGCTCGGCGGTGGTCCCCCTCGCCCCGCCGCGGCCGGCCCGGCACATCGGCGTGGCCACCGCACCCCGCACCCCGGCCGGCTCCCCCGCCGCCGCACTGGCCGCGGCGCTCCTGGCGGCGGCGGCCACGGGGGTGACGCGGTGAGCGATGTGCTGTACGGGCTCGCGGCCAATCCCGCCCTGCCGGGCGAGCTGATCGACGGGCTCCTCACGTACGCCCTCGCGACGGACGACTGGCTGTGCCGGGTACTCGGCGAGCGCGCGGACCTGAGCCGGGAGCAGGTCCTGGCCCTGGCCGCCCACGACGAACACCACGCCACCGCCCTCGCCTACGGGGGCCGGTTGCACGCCGCCGACGTCGACCCGTCGGCCCGACCGGACGCCGCCCTCGCCCTGCTCGACGAGGGCCGGGGGCTGCCGCACTGGCCCCGCCTGCTCGCCTCCCATCCGGACCCCTTCCGCCGGCGCGAACTGGCCGGCTTCGCCGGTCTGCCGCCTGAGGTGACCGCGCGGCTGGCCGCCGACCGTCAACTGGACGTGCCGTGCGAGCTGGCCGCGTACGGCACCCCCGACCCGGTCGCGGCCGCACTGCTGGTGGCGCACCCGCACGCCGAGGTGCGCCGGCAGGCCGCCTTCAACGAGGCCATGCCCCCGGCCCTGCTCGCCGCGCTGCTCACCGGGGAGGGGCTGGCTGCGGCAGCGGTCTGCCCCGTGTGCGAGGAGGATCCGCGGTCGCGCTGGTTCGACCCCAGCGTCCCGGAGGGCGCCGTCTGTGGCGGTGCGCACCGGAGCACCCTCCACGACACGCGGCGAGCCGCCCTGGCGAACCCCGCCACCCCGGCGGAGGCCGTCGCCCGTTTCGCCGCTCACCCCTCCGCCGCGCTGCGCCGGGCCGTGGCCGGTAGGCCCGGTCTGCCGCCGTCGGTGTACGCCGGACTGGCGCGCGACCCGGAGCCCGAGGTGCGGTGGGCGCTCGCCGCGAACCCCGGTACCGACGAGGCGCTGGTCCGCGCACTCGCCGCCGGCCGGGATCCGGAGGTCCTGGCCGGACTCGTCCGGCACCCCCGTCTGCCCCTGGACCTGCTGACGGCCCTGACCGCCACCCGGCGGGCCGGCCCGGAGCCGCTGCCCCGGATCGCCGCCGCCACGGACGCCGAGATCCGCGAACTGGCGGCCTCGGCGCCGGCGGGCGTACGGGCCCACGCGGCGCGGCGCCGCGATCTGCCCCCGGAGGTGCGCGACGCGCTGGCCGCCGATCCGGACGCGAAGGTGGCCGGAGCCGTCGCCGCCCACCCGGGCCTGGACGAGGACCGGCTGCGCGCGATGGTGGCACGGCACGGCGTACAGGTCCTCGCGCGGGTGGCGGCCAACCCGGACGCCCCGGCGGCCCTGCTGGCCGACCTGGTCCGGCACGACCCGCCGGCGGCGCGGGCGTTGCGCGAGGTGGCGCGGCATCCGAACGCCACGGCGCCCGCGCTGCGCGGCTGCCTGACCGACCCCGAGGCCCGCCGGTACGCCGCCGCGCACCCCGCCCTGCCGCCGGAGGAACTGCCCGCGCTCCTCGCCGACCCGGACGGGCCGACGGCGGAGGCGGCGGCCGCCCACCCGGCCCTGCCGCGCGCCGAGATGTACCGCTTGATGCCGTGACGCCGGCGTGGCCCCTACCGGCGGCCGGTGGGGCGCTCGGTGGACGTGGCGGTGCGGCGGGACGTCTCGGCCGCGCGGGTGGCGTCGCGGAGGCGCGTTTCCGCTTCGGTCACTGCGGTGTACGCGAGGTCCCGCTCGGCGCGGGCCCGTTCGGCGGCCTCCTCCAGCCGGGTGACCTCGGCGTCGGCCCCGGCCGCCCGATCCACCGCCCGCCGCCGGGCCTCTTCCGCCTCGCGGGCCTCCGTCTCGCGCGCCTTCGCCTCGCGGGCCTCCGTCTCGCGCGCCGTCGTCTCCCGGTGGGCGTCGGCGGTGCGGGCGGCTTTCGGGGCCGGGGCGGGTGCCTTCTTCGTCGCTCGGTCCGGGGCCGCCGCCGGGGCGGGCGGCGGGCGGTGGGCGCGGACGGCCGACGGGGTGGCTGCCGGGAAGGACGGGGCGGCGGACGGGGCGCGGGCGAGGCGGGCGGAGGCCCAGGCGGTGGCCGCGTCCGGGTCGGCCAGGGCCGTGTACAGGATGCGCTCCACCTCCCGGACCACCGGCTCCGACACCGCCGTGCCCGCCTCCCCGGCCAGCCGCTGCGCCTCCCGGGCCAGCGCCCCGACCACCACGTGCTGCTGGTGCGAGAGGTCCCGTAGCTGTGCGCCGTCGAGCGAGCGGTGGGCCTCGCGCAGTGCCTGCCCGAGCTGGAGGAACTGCTCCACCTCTTCGGGCTGGGCCCGGACCAGGGTGTTGGACACCCAGGCCGCCAGCGTGGGCCGGCGCAGCCCCGCGATGCGTTTCGCCGCCGCCGCGTCTCCGGCCGCCTTCGCGCGCGCCGCGGCGGCGTCGCGCGCGGCCGTGAACCCCTTCGGGGGGCCCGCGTACAGCGCGTCGACGACCTCGTCCGAAATGCCCTCCGCGTCCGCGTTCACGCGCCCCACTTTCGGGCATGACCGCCGGTCGGGCCGGTTGGGACGCACCAGGGGCCCGGCCGGGTGACGAAGATCGCCGGAACGGATCAGCGGGCCGCCCCGCGCGGGTGACGTGCGCACCCGCACCCGTTCCCGACCGCCGCCGGGCCCGTTGGACGGGGCATGAAAGCTCCCATAAAGGCGATAAGCGCCCCGATACTGCCCGCGGCCGGACGTCCCGACGCCCTCACCGCCCTCACCGCCCCCACCGCTGCGGCGCCGCCCGCCGGCGCGGTCCCCGCCCCGCCCGAGCCGATGCCCCGCTTACGGTCCACGCTCCGCGACGGGGTCCTCGCCGTCAGCCTGGCCGGGGAGTTCGACCTCCACACCTGCGCCCCCCTGCGCGGCCTCCTGGACCGGGCCGCGGCCCACGGGGCCCGCCGCCTCGTCCTCGACGCGGCCCTCGTCACCTTCTGCGATTCGTCCCTGCTCGACGTGCTCGACGCGTGGACCCGCGGCGGACGCTCCTGGGAACCGGCCACCACCTCGCGGCCCCTGCGCCTCCTGCTGGACCTCAGCGCCCGCGTCCGGCCCTGGCGGGACGGCCGGAAGCGGGTGGACTCGTGACGTTCACGGCCCTCACCCTGGTCCCGCTGCTGCTGGCCGCCCTGCTGGCCCGGCGGCTCCCCCCGCCGCCCCGGCCGCACGGCCCGGCACCGCTCAGCCGGCCACCGGGGCGATCCGGCGGTCGCGCAACTCGGCCCCCTGGTCGGCGAGTTCCGTCAGTTCCGGATCGTGGGTGGCCACCAGGGCGGTGACCCCCTCGCTGCGCACCACCGTGCGCCGCAGCCGCATGATCGAGCGTGCGGGTCGGGCTCGTCAGCAGTGCCCGGCCCACCACGACGCACTACTGCTGACCGCCGGACAGCTCCCCCGGGCGCTGTCCGGCCTGGTCGGCCAGTCCGAACCGCGGGCGTCACTTCCGTGGCCCGGGTGTCGTTAGCCGCTAGGGGTTGACCCGGGGGCGAAGGGATGACGGAATGCGGCAGTTTCCTCTGGAGATGCGCCACGTGGCGCCGGGGCGCGTGGTCGAGTGGCGGTTGCGGTCCACGGCCGTGCCGCCGCAGGACACGGACCGGGGTGACGCGGCCGGCAGATGGGCCTCGTTCAACCAGGACAAGCACTTCACCGTCGCCGAGGAGAGCCGCGGCGCCGACGATCCCGTCGCCTCGTGGCTGGCCGTCACCTTCGAGGTCGAGGGCGCTCTCGACGAAGTGGCCCTCGCCCAGGCGCTGCTGGGCTTCGTCCAGCGGCACGAGGTGCTGCGCAGCGCGTTCCGGCGGCTGGCCGGCGAGGTGGCGTGCGAGCCGCTGGACGCCGGTGAACTGGCCCTGGAAGCCCGGCACGTGGCCACCTTCGACTCCGCGGACCGGCTGCGCGACTTCCTCGCCGAGCGGTTCAAGCGCAGCATCGACACCCTGGCGTGGCCGCTGTTCACCATGGGCGCGGTGCTGCGCCCGGACTCGGCGACCGTCTACCTCGCCTTCGACCACATCGTCTGTGACGGGATGTCGATGCCGATCGTCGTCCGCGAGGTGATGACCGCGTACGAGGCCCTGCGCGACGGCGCCGATCCGGCCCTGCCGGCCGTCCCGAGCTATCTCGACTTCGCCGAGGAGCAGCGGCGGCGCTACCTGTCGATCGACGCGGACGACGCGCGCCTGGACTACTGGAAGTCGTTCATCGCCCGCAACGGGGAGTTCTTCCCGCGCTTCCCGCTCGATCTGGGCGTGGAGCCGGGCCGGATGTACCCGATCGTCAACGAGGCCTCCGCGCTGCTGGACGCCGCCGAGGCGGAGGTGTTCGAGAAGGCCTGCCGGAAGGCGGACGCGAAGCCGTTCATGGGGCTGCTCGGCTCGGTCGCCGTCTGCCTGCGCGAGGCCGGGGGCCCCGGGGTCTACCGGGGGTTCATGCCGGTCAGCGAGCGCGGGCGCGGGGCCTGGAACGACGCGGTGGGCTGGTTCGTCAACACGATGCCGATCGAGTTCGACGCCTCCCCCGGCCAGGACTTCACCCAGGTGATGGCGGCGGTCCGGGCGGGCTTCGGCGAGATGATCGCGCACATCGACGTGCCGTTCGTACGGGCCTGGGAGCTGCTGGCGCCCGAGGAGTTCGCGGCCCGCTCGTGGCCGTACCCGGTGAACTTCTTCTCGTACATCGACATGCGCAAGTGCCGGGGCGCCGAACGCCACCAGGAGTGGCGGCCCGCCACGCACGTGTGGTCGGCGCGGGCGAACGGGGCCTGCTCCTGGTTCCAGCGGGACGCGGAGGGGCTCCACATGAACTCCCTGTACGTGGACACGCCCGCGGCCCGCCGCACGATGGGCGACTTCCAGGAGGCGCTGCGCCGCACGGTGCGCAGCGTCGCCCGTTCGGGCGGTTTCGGCCGGCCCGTCGCGCTGACGGCGCCGCGGCGCTCCGAGGAGCGGGCGGCGCCGGTCAGGGCCTGAGCGGCGGGAGGGCGGCGGCGCGGGCCAGCAGCAGGTCCCGTTCGCGGGCGTTGCGGGTCAGGGCGGCCGCCTTCTCGAACTCGGCGCGGGCCTCCCGTCCGCGCCCGAGCCGCTCCAGCAGGTCTCCCCGTACGCTCGGCAGCAGGTGGTACGCGCGCAGGGCGCCGTCCCGGTCGAGGGCGTCGACCAGGGGCAGCGCGGCGGCGGGGCCTTCGGCCATGGAGAGGGCGACGGCCCGGTTCAGCTCGATCACCGGCGAGGGGACCAGCCGGACGAGCCGGCCGTAGAGGGTGGCGATGGCCGTCCAGTCGGTGTCCTCGTAGCGGACGGCGGCGGCGTGGCAGCCGGCGATGGCGGCCTGGAGCGCGTAGGGGCCGCTGCCCGCGCGGTGCAGGGCGTCGACGCCGCGCCGGATGAGGAGCCGGTTCCAGCGGGCGCGGTTCTGGTCGGCGAGCAGGACCGGTTCGCCGTCGGGTCCGGTGCGGGTGGCGGTGCGGGAAGCCTGGAACTCCAGCAGCGCGCACAGGCCGTGCACCTCGGGCTCCTCGGGCATCAGCGCGGCCAGGACGCGGGCGAGGCGCAGGGCGTCCTCGCACAGGGCGGGCCGCAGGAGGTCGTCGCCCGCGGTGGCCGAGTACCCCTCGTTGAAGACGAGGTAGATGACTTCGAGGACGGAGTCGAGCCGCTGTGCGCGGTCGGCGCCGTAGGGGACCTCGAAGGGGACGGCGGCCTTGGCCAGGGCCCGTTTGGCGCGGACGACGCGCTGGGCGACGGTGGCCTCGGACGTCAGGAACGCGCGGGCGATCTCCTGGGTGGTGAGGCCGCCCACCAGGCGCAGGGTGAGCGCGATCCGGGCCTCGGTGCCGAGAACGGGGTGGCAGGCGGTGAAGACCAGGCGCAGCAGGTCGTCGTCGATGTCGTCCGGGTCCGCGGGCTCGGTGGGCGGGGGTACGTCCTCCAGGGTGCGGCCGACCTCGGCGAGTTTGCGGGCGTAGGTCTCCCGGCGGCGGACGAGGTCGACGGCGCGGTGCTTGGCGGTGGTCGTCAGCCAGGCGCCGGGGCGGTCGGGAATGCCGGTGCGGGGCCATTGTTCGAGGGCGGCGACCAGGGCGTCCTGGGCGAGTTCCTCGGCGATGCCGACGTCCCGCACGATGCGGGTGACGCCGGCGATGATCCGGGCGGACTCGATTCTGAAGACCGTCTCGACCGCCCGCGCCGTGCTCTGTTCCGTCACGGCCACCCATCAGAGCAGGCGTGACGGAACAGGGCAAACGCGGCGTCGGCGTCACATCTCCTGGATCTCGCGAAGCTCGGCGCCGACGTGCCAGCTGGTGGGGTGGATGGACAGGAACCGCTTGGTCCATTCCAGGGCCTCGGCCTTGTCCTTGCACTGGAGCAGGGCGTAGCCGCCGACGACCTCCTTGGTCTCGGTGAAGGGGCCGTCGGTGAAGCCGAGCTTCCCGTCGGACCAGGTGACGCGGGTGGCCTCGGAGGTGGGGAGCAGCCCGGCGGTGTCGAGCATGACCCCGGCCTTGGTGATCTCCTCCATGAGGGCGCCCATGCGCTCCTCGAAGTCCTTGGGGAAGCCGTCGGTGGGCAGGTTCTGCTCGTCGATGCGGATCAGGCTCAGGAAGCGCGGCATGGTGACTCCTCGGTCGAAGGGGCGGGGCCTCTCCCCGCCTCTCACCCCTGCGTCGAACGGGAGGCCCCCGGATCGACACCCCCGCCGGAATTCTTCGAAGTTTTCTCGGACCCGGCCACCCGGGGCCGCCGGACGGCCTCCCGGCGGCCGGTCCGGGGCCGCCCGGGCCGCTTGGCGGGTGGGCCCTGACGCTGGGCCCTACCCGCGAGTAGGATCGCCGGGACCCAGGCAGGCCCGCCCTCCGAGAGGATCCCGATGCCCCGCACCTCCTCCTCCCCACTGCTGCTCGCCGGACTGCTCGCCGGGGCGGCGGTGGCGCACGCGGCCCTGCCGGAGCGGTTCGACGCGATCGTCCCGCGCTCCCTGCCGGGCAGCCCGCGCGGGTGGACGTACGCGAGCGGCGCGGCGGAGCTGGCGCTGGCGGCCGGGGTGGCGTACCCGCGCACCCGCCGGGTGGCGGCGCTGGCCACGGCGGCGTTCTTCGCCGGGGTCTTCCCGGCGAACGTGAAGATGGCCGTGGACGCGCGCCACCGCTCCCCCGCCTACCGCGCGGCGGCGCTCGGACGACTGCCGCTCCAGGTACCGCTGGTGCTGTGGGCGCGCGGCGTGAGCCGTTCGGCGACGAGCCGTTAGGCCGGCGCATCCGATCGCGGGCCGGCGGCGGAAGAGACAGCCAGAGCCCCCGGTCACACGTCGGCGGACCGGGGGCTCGGCCGCACCGCCCCTACCGGCTGTCGCCCGACCAGTCCCAGCGGCCCGGGTCGTCGGGTCTGCGGCGGTAGTGGGCGCGGCCGCCCGGGCCGTAGCGGCCTATCTCGGTGGCCAGCCGGGCCTCCTCCGACAGCTGCCGTGCGCTCCAGCCGGTCACGTCGAGGAGCAGGCCGTCGAGGGGGCCGCCCACGAGCTCGCCGTAGGCACGCCCCGGGCGCGGGCCCGGGTCGGGGTCGTCGTGGTCGGCGCCGTAGACCCGGCGCCGCAGCATCCTGTCGTCCATGGCCCCAGCTTCACAGGCGGCACTGACAACGGCCGCGCCCCCGCCCGTTCGGCCCTACGCTGGCGGTCACGACAGACGCGAACCGAGGAGCACCACCCATGACCCGTCGGGCACACCGGCCGCTGGAGGACCGGGAATTCGACTTCATCGTCGGCATGGCACCGGGCCCGGTCCTCGCCTACTTCACCGGCACCTGGCCGAAGGCCGCCCCGGCCTGCGCGGCGATGGACGCCGTCGTCGCGGAACTGCTGGCGCCGACGGAGTACGGGAGCCGGCTGACCGCCGTCCGCACCGACATCACCCGCTGCCCGGAGACGACCCGCCGGTACGGGGTGACCGGCGCGCCCACCGTGGTGCTGATCCGGGCCGGAGAGGCGGTGGCCACGCACGCCGGTCCGCTGTCGGGGGTGGAATTCCGGACGTTCCTGGACGCCCACCTCTGAGCCCCCTGCCCTGCGGGGCCCGGGAACGCGCGCTCGGGTGAACCCGGGCAGACTGGCCGAAACTGGCATGGATGAGATAGGTGCCTGAGGCATGTAATGGAGTCCGGCGTGAACGGAACCATCGCTTGCGAGGTGTTGCTTTCCATGACCGAAGCCATGACCCCTGCCCTGCCTGATGCCGTCGCCTTCCCACAGGACCGCACCTGCCCCTACCACCCGCCCGCCGCGTACGAGCCACTGCGGAAGAACCGGCCCCTCTCGCGCGTCACCCTCTTCGACGGCCGCTCCGTCTGGGTGGTCACCGGCCACGCCGAGGCGCGCGCCCTGCTCTCCGACGCCCGGTTGTCCAGCGACCGCGACAAGGAGGGCTTCCCCGCCCCCACCCGCCGCTTCAAGGGCATCCAGAGCCGGCGCGCCGCGCTGCTCGGGGTGGACGACCCCGAGCACAACCGGCAGCGCCGCATGCTGATCCCGGCCTTCTCGGTCAAGCGGATGGCGGCCATGCGGCCCCAGATCCAGGAGACCGTGGACCGGCTGATCGACGCCATGGTGGCGAGCGGCACCCAAGCCGAACTCGTCGGTTCCTTCGCCCTGCCGGTCCCGTCCATGGTGATCTGCTCCCTGCTGGGCGTGCCGTACGCGGACCACGAGTTCTTCGAGGGGCAGTCGCGGCGGCTGCTGCGCGGTCCCGAGCCCGCCGACGTCGAGAACGCCCGCCGCCGGCTGGACGCCTACCTGGAGGAACTGATCCGGCGCAAGCGCACCGATCCGGGCGACGGGCTGCTGGACGAGCTGATCGCCACCCGGCTGGAGACCGGCGAGACCACCGTGGAGGAACTGGTCGCCCTGGCCGTGATCCTGCTGATCGCGGGCCACGAGACCACGGCGAACATGATCTCCCTCGGCACCTTCACGCTGCTGCGCCACCCCGAGCAGCTCGCCGAGCTGCGCGAGGACCCCTCGCTGATGTCGGAGGCGGTGGAGGAGCTGATGCGGTTCCTCTCGATCGCCGACGGCATGCTGCGGGTGGCCACCGAGGAGATCGAGGTCGGCGGCGTGACGATCCGCCCGGACGAGGGGGTGGTCTTCTCCACCTCCGTCATCAACCGCGACGAGGCGGTCTTCGAGGAGCCGGACTCGCTCGACTGGAACCGGCCCACGCGCCACCACCTGGCCTTCGGCTTCGGCATCCACCAGTGCCTGGGCCAGAACCTCGCCCGCGCCGAGATGGAGATCGCCCTGGGCACCCTCTTCCGGCGGCTGCCCGGCCTGCGCCTGGCGGCCGACCCGGACCGGATCCCCTTCAAGCCCGGCGACACCATCCAGGGCATGCTCGAACTCCCCGTGGCCTGGTGAGCGGCATGCGGATCTCGGTCGACCAGGACGTCTGCATCGGCGCGGGCCAGTGCGCGCTGACCGCGCCCCAGGTGTTCACCCAGGACGACGACGGACTCAGCGAGGTGCTCCCGGGCCGCGAGGACGGCCACGGCAGCCCGCTCGTAAGGGAGGCCGCCCGCGCCTGCCCGGTCTCGGCCATCACCCTCAAGGAGGACTGAGGCGGCCCGTCCCCCGCCGGACGCGGTCGCGGGGCCCGCGACGACGGCCCCGCACCGCGCGAGAGCCCCCGCCGGATGACCGACGGGGGCTCTCTCACGGGCCGGGCTCGTGAAGCGGCGCTAGGAGATCGTGACCACCTGTTCCGCCTGGGGTCCCTTGGGGCCCTGGGTGACGTCGTACTCGACCTTCGCGCCCTCCGCCAGCTCCTTGAAGCCGGTCGACTGGATGGCGGAGTAGTGCACGAACACGTCGGGGCCGCCGTCGTCCTGCTGGATGAAGCCGAACCCCTTCTCCGCGTTGAACCACTTCACGATGCCTGTTGCCATCTGGCTGATCCTTCTCAACGTTCCACTCGGGCCGCACGTGCGGCCGTCTCGATACTGCCCACCCGTCCCGTCCGCCACACCCGGAGCGCGGCCAACCGGGGGCGGACCCCACCTCCCGCCCGGCAGCCCAGGCAGTTCGCGTGACCTGTCCGGGCGGCGGTGTCGCGTACCCGCCAGTCCCACTCGGCGGCCGGGCGGGGCCCGCTCGGCTTGCCCCAGCCGGTGAGGTGGAGCAGCCAGGTGAATACGCCCGCCGCCAGGACCAGCCCGAGGCCCAGCCAGATGCCGGGGGCCCAGGCGGCACACAGGGCCGCGCCGGCTCCGGCGCAGCCCAGCAGGGCCAGGGTGGTGCCCGTCCAGCCGGCGATGGTGTGGCCGAGGTCGACGTGCCCGTGGGCGCTCATGGGGTCTCCCGGGAGGACGTACGGCAGTAGGCTCGGAGCAGGAACTTTTATCTCGCGAGCTAAGTAACTTAGACACTAAGGAGTATTGGCGTGCAGGGCAAGCCCCGCCCCCCGGCCACGGCCGCCCAGGCGATCTCGCACATGGACCGGTACGTGGCCCTGGGCCTCATCGGCCAGCAGGAGGTGGCGCAGTCGCTCGGGCTGAACGTCACCGACCTGACCTGTCTCGGCCACATCCTGGGCGCCGGGGAGGCCCCGCTCGCCGCCGGCGACCTCGCCTCGCTGACCGACCTCACCACCGGCGCCGTCACCGGTGTGCTCAACCGCCTCGAACGCGCCGGGTACGCGCACCGGCGGCCGGACCCGGCCGACCGGCGCCGGGTGCGCGTGGTGGCCGACCCGGCCGCCGCGGCCCGCGTATTCGCCGTATACGAGCCCTTCTACGCCCGGCTCCGCGCCCTGTTCGCCGAGTACTCCCCCGACGAGATCGCCGTCATCGCCGACTGGTTCGGGCGGGCGACCGTCGAGATGCGGGCCCACCTGGACCAGGTCCGCTCCGGCGGACCGGGTTCTGTCGCCCCTGGGCACCGCCCGGGGGGAACCGGCTCCGACTGGTAAAATGGGCGGGAAACTCGAAGCGCGGGGCGCGTTCGCCCGGTGCGGACACGCAGACGAGCCGGGGCGCGTACCGAGGGGTACGGACCCCGGCTCGTCGCCGTTCACCCCCTGTGTCCGCATTCCGCGTGCGCACTCCTCACGGAAGGTTCTGCATGAAGAACCCGTCACCCCATGGGCGTTTCGGCATCAAGGCCGCGGCGAAGGGCTCCAAGCCGGGGGCCAAGGGCGCCGGCAAGACGCCGCGGACCCTCGGACCGCAGGGCGAGTACGCCATGCCCCGGACGACCTCCCCGGCGCTGCCGCCGGTCGCGGCCTTCGAGGAGCTGGGCCTGCCCCCGGAGCTGGTGACGGCGATGACCGACCTGGGGGTGACGAAGCCGTTCCCCATCCAGGCGGCCACCCTCCCCAACTCCCTCGCGGGCCGCGACATCCTGGGCCGGGGCCGCACCGGCTCGGGCAAGACGCTCGCCTTCGGCCTGGCCCTGCTGGCCCGTACGGCGGGACAGCGGGCGGACCCGAAGCGCCCGCTGGCGCTGGTCCTCGTACCGACGCGCGAGCTGGCGCAGCAGGTGACCGAGGCGCTGGACCCGTACGCGCGGGCGCTGGAGCTGCGCCTGGCCACCGTCGTCGGCGGGCTGTCGATCGGCCGCCAGACGGGCGCGCTGCGCACCGGCGTGGAGGTCGTCGTCGCCACCCCGGGGCGGCTGAGCGACCTGGTCGGACGGCGTGACGTCCACCTGGAGCGGGTGAAGATCACGGTGTTGGACGAGGCGGACCAGATGTGCGACATGGGGTTCATGCCGCAGGTCACCGAGATCCTCGACCAGGTCCACCACGCGGGGCAGCGGATGCTGTTCTCGGCCACCCTGGACCGCAACGTCGACCAGCTGGTGCGCCGCTATCTGAAGGACCCGGTCGCGCACTCCGTCGACCCGCAGTCGGCCTCGGTCGGCACGATGGACCACCACGTGCTGCACATCCACGCGGCGGACAAGATCTCGGCGGCGACCGAGATCGCCGCGCGCGAGGGCCGGGTGCTGATGTTCCTGGACACCAAGCACGGGGTGGACCAGTTCGTGAAGCACCTGCGGGCCATGGGCGTACGGGCGGAGGGGCTGCACAGCGGCAAGTCCCAGCCGCAGCGCACGCGCACCCTCGGGCAGTTCAAGGACGGCCTGGTCACCGTCCTGGTCGCGACGAACGTGGCCGCCCGCGGCATCCACATCGACGACCTCGACCTGGTCGTCAACGTGGACCCGCCCGCCGACAGCAAGGACTACCTGCACCGCGGCGGCCGCACGGCCCGGGCCGGCGAGTCCGGCAAGGTCGTCACCCTGATCACGCCGAACCAGCGGCGCGACATCACGCGCCTGATGGCCGACGCCAAGATCCGGCCCACCATCACCCAGGTGCGCTCGGGCGAGGCGGCGCTGAGCCGGATCACGGGTGCGAAGGCGCCCTCCGGGGTCCCGCTGGCCGGGGCCGCGCCGACCGACGCCAAGGGCCGGCCCAGCGGCACGGACCTGGGCTTCCGCGGCATCGGTACCCGGCCGGGCCGGCCGGGCAAGGCCAAGGAGTCCCGCAAGACCATCGAGGCGCGCCAGGCGGCGGAGGCCCGGCGCGCGGCCCGGGTCCGCAAGGGGCTGACGCCGTGAGGCCCTGACGGGCTCACGCGGAAGGCGAGCCGGGGCCCGTACCGAGGGGTACGGGGCCCGGCTCGTCGCCGTTCAGCTCCGGCGGCGGCGCCTGCGGGTCGTTCAGCTCGGGCGGCGGCGCCTGCGGGTCGTGATCGCCCGGGTGACCAGCGGCGGGAGCAGATCCTTGGCGAGGCGGCGACACCCGGCCGCCTTCGGGGACACGGCCTTCGCGGGCATGGGCTTCGGCGAGGCCGGGGCCGCGGCGGGACCGGCGGCGGGCGGGCGCAGGAGTTCCGGCGCGGGCGGGGCCTTGACGCCCTCGTCGCCGATGCGCACCAGCGGGTGCCCGGCCACCATGTCCACGCCGTGCCACAGGTCGGTCCGGCCCTCCAGCCAGCCGAGCAGGGCCGCCTGGTGGGGTGCCGGGTCGCCCCAGGTCGCGTACAGCTTCGAGGCGGAGACGGCGATCACGCGCAGCCCGCCGGTGGCCACCGCCGCCCAGACGGCGGCGGCGACGCCCGGGCAGTGGGCGGAGCGGTAGTCGTCGAAGACCACGACGGCGTCCGGGGCGGCGACGGTGCGCGAGGAGGCGATGTCCTGGACCACGTGCTCGTGGAGGTGCGAGGCGTCGATGTGCACGAAGCGGCAGCTGCCGGGGCGCACCCGGTCCGCCACCACCGAGGTCGGGGCCTGGATCACGGTCGGCAGGGCCGGGTGGAAGGCCAGGTAGTTCGTCTCGAAGCCGCGCCGGGTGAGGGTGGGGTAGGAGTCCCTCATCTCCGCGAGGTTGAAGTCGTCGGGCGGGGGCGAGTCGAAGAGGTCGCAGACCGTGAACTCCTCGCCCTCGCGCAGGTATCCGGCCAGGAAGATCGCGCTCTTGCCCATGAACGCGCCGAGTTCGAGGATGTCACCGGACGCGCCGGGGGTCTCGTTCTGGCGGGTCAGGAACCAGTCGAAGAGCACCTGGTCGTACGCCGAGAACCAGCCCTTCACCTCGCTGTACGCGCGGGGCTCGGGCGGCGCGGGCTCCCCGTCGGGGGTGGTGACGGGAGCCTGTGGAACGTGCTGCACGGAGAGTCATCCTCCAGCGGAATGGCATCGGTTCAACGCTGACACCCGGCCGGGTAGGGAGAAGATAAACCGCTGAACGGCGTATGGCGACCCCTTGCGTACGACGCCTTCCGTTTCCCGGCCGCACCGGCTCCGGGAGCCGGCTGCGGGAGCCGGCTGCGGGCGCGGTGTCTAGGCCGCCCGGCGGCGTAGGCGTTGGGAGGCGGTGTTGCGGACGCGGCGGGTGCGGGCCGAGGTGGCGAGGAGGGTCAGGGCCTGCGGGGAGTCGAGTGAGCCGGCCGCGGTGTGCTGGCACCAGTCGGAGGCGGCGGCGAGTTCGGCCGGGGACCACGGCGCGCCGGCGGCGACGGCCTTGAGCAGGGTCCACTCGCGCAGCCGGCGGGCCGGGAAGGCGTGGCCGACCAGTACGGGGCGCAGGGCGCCGGCCCAGTCGGGGAACCCGGTGCCGGGCGGCAGGCCGGTGGCGCGCCGGTCGAGGTGGGTGACGACCGCGCTCTCGGCCATCACGGGGTCCGGGTCGCGCAGGACGGCGGCCACCGCCGCGGCCTCCCCCGCCCCCGGGCCCGCGAGGGCGGCGGCGGCCAGCCGGTCGAGGTGCCGGGCGTAGCGCCACCGCCCGGGGACGCCGGTCTCCGCGGGCGCCGCCGGGGCGGGTGCCGGGCCCGGCGCGGGCCGGGCCGCGGGCCGGTCGGGGCGGCGGGGGGCCGCCTCGCGGCCCGCGCGCGCTGCCGCCGGGTACGCCGGGCCGCTTCCCGGCGTCCGGCTCGTCTGGTGATCGCGTCTCCCCATGGGTCCATTCCACACGACGGGCGTGCCCGGGCGGTGCCCCGGGGTGCCCCGCGCGGAGCGGAGGCCGGTCAGACCTGTTCGAAGGAGAACGACTTGATGAAGCAGTCCCGGGGCTGGCCGATGGCGAAGAACACGCAGTCCACGAGGGACTGGGCGGTGAGCGGGTCCTTCGCGGTGCGCGGGGCGTCCACCCACGCGGGGGACAGCGGGTCGTGGTTGGCGAAGTCCGGCGGGTACAGGGAGATCACGCGGACGCCCTCGCCGCGCAGCCGCCGGGAGAGGACCTCGGTGAATCCGGCCTGGGCGCTCTTGGCGGCGTAGAAGGAGTCGTGCGCGTCGGAGCGGTGGTTCCCCTTCTCGCCGCAGCCCGAGACCATGGTCACGATGTCCGGCTTGTCGGACTTCAGGAGCAGGGGGAGGAACGCCTTGGTCGCCAGGACGGTGCCGGTCGCGCCGGAGGCGAGGGTGGCCACCACGTCCTCGTCGGAGGCGGACAGCAGGTCCGTCCCGTGCTGGTACCGGGCTCCGTTGTTGACCAGGACGTCGATGTGCCCGGCCCGGGCGGCGACCGAGGCGGCGAACTCCCGGACGGACGCCGGGTCGCTCAGGTCGCAGGCGTAGGCGTGGACGCGGCTGACGTCATGGCCCTGGGCGGCCATCTCCTCCCGTACGCGCTCGGCGGCTTCGAGGCCGCGGGCGGAGAGGTGGACCTCGGCGCCGCGCGCGGCGAAGCTGAGGGCCAGCGTCCGGCCGAAGTCCCGGCCCGCGGCGGTGATGACGACACGGTGATCGGTGAAGGTCATGTCTGCGCTCCCGTTCGGATGTCCCGCCTTCCATGATCACATTCACCGTCCGGGCCCCGGATCACCGGCTCCGCACCGGCCTCGCACCGGCTCAGTGGCGGGTCAGCCGCGGTGGGCCTCGTACCCGCCCGAGCCCTGGTCGGGCTCGTGGCCGGGGTCCGGGAGCGGGGCGCCGGTCTCCAGCAGGGTCTTGAGGCTGGACGCGAGCATCGGCCAGGCCCGGCCGCACATCCCGATGAGGGTGCCGCCCGCCACGAACCCCTCGTGCCGAATGGTCAGCCGGGCCAGGGTGTCGCCGACCGGCTCGATCTCGTAGGTCACCCGCGTGCGCGGCTCGGCCGCCAGCTCGGCCCGCAGGTCCTCCGCGATCCCCACGGCCGCCGCCCACGCGCGGGTGAAGGTGTGCCAGGTGTACGAGAGCCTGCGGTCCGGAACGCAGTCCAGGACCACCTGGGCGGGATCGCTGGTACGGGCGCCCCGCTCGACCCAGTCCATCCGCGAGCCCACCGCCCAGTCCGTCTCGAAGCCGAGGCCCCAGTAGCGGCGGGTGAGGGCCGGCTCGGTCAGGGCCTGCCAGATGCGGGCGGGGTCGGCCTGGATGTAGAGGGTGTAGTCGATCACGGTGTCGGTCATGCCCCCATGCTGCGCGACCGCCGGCCGTCGGCCCGGGATTGCGGCGGGGGCGCGTTCCCGGGCGGGGCGCCGGGCGGCCCGGGGGCGGGGGTTACCAGCGCAGGCCCTGTTCCGGGAGTTCCATGGGCGGGATCCGGGGCGGCGCGGGGAGGTTGAGGTGGGCGCGGGCCGCGTGGACCGCCGCGAGTTCGTCCCGCCCGGCCGGGCCCCAGTCGCTGAGTTCGCGCACCTGCTCCGGGGTGGCCAGCAGTCGCGCGTACGCCGGGTCCGCGGCCGGGGACACCGCCGTGAGCCGGGCCGCGGTACGGACCGCCGCCCCTTGGTCGGCGTACCGGTAACCGAGCGGGAGGGTCGCCGCGGTGGGCTCCGCCGTCGGGGCGGGCAACTGGGCGGCGCCGGTGGCGCGGGCGACGAGCAGCAGCACCCGGCCGTCGGGGGCGAACAGCCAGCCGGAGCGTTCGCGTACGGGCAGGTGCGCGGGGACCGGGCCGGGGCGCCAGGGGGCGTGCTGCGGGGTGCGGCGGGTGCGCAGGACGCCGAGCCGGTCCAGGGCGGTGGGGTTGGTGGGGCGGCCGTCTTCCAGCAGGGCCGGGCCGCAGCCGTTGATCCGGGCCCGCAGGGCGGACAGCGCGCGGCGGGCGTCGCCGGGGTCCATCAGGGCGGGCAGGTCGGCGGGTTCGGCGAAGTCGATGCCGGTGATCTCCTGGGCGGGCAGCCGGACGGAGCGGATCCGGTCGGGGGTCCACGTACCGCCGTCGTACACGTGCAGGATCTCGCCGGGGAAGCGCATCTCCGGCGGGAAGCAGGGGGTGTCGGCGGGGATCCAGTCGACGGCGAGCCCGCGCGGGTAGCGGCCGTCGATGCCGAGTTCCTCGCGCACCTCGCGGGCGGCGGCCGCGGCGGGCGCCTCCCCCGCGTCCACGGCGCCGCCGGGCAGCAGCCGGTCGGCGCGGTAGTCGACGCTCTGGACGAGGACGCGGCCGTCGGCGTCGGTGACGAGGACGGCCGCTCCGGTCCAGAGGGCGGCGCGCGAGGCCCCGTACTCCTCCGGGCTCATCCAGGTGCCAGCGCGCTCGGGGTCGTCGGTCAGCTGGGGCATGGGAACTCCGTTCACCGTGGGTGGACCCGCCGCCTGTGCAACAGCGGGCGCGGGCCCCGGGTTACGGCGCCGACCCCTCGGCGGCCGGATCCGTTTTACCGCCGCCATACCTCCTTATGACCGGGTTATGCCCCTCTCGCTACTGTCGCGGTGCGGACTGGCGGCGTGAAAACCGCCGGTCCGACCAATGCGTTGGTCCTCTTACGCACCGCGATGCCGCGCGCATCGGCTTCGTGCGCGAGGGCGGGCTGTACTCCTCGGCCTGGGGTGAGCGGTGCATGCGCGGGACGGCCGCCGGGCGGGGCGCGGCGGGGGCTCATCCATCCGGGTGATGGGTGGGCTCGGTGGGGTGGGGGTGCGGCAGGGTGGGGGCATGCCGTCCCTCCGGGTCCCGCCTCCGCTCCCTCTCGTGTCGATGGTGCTCGCGCTGTCGGTGCTCAACGCCGGGTGCGTGACGGTGCGGCCGTCGGGGCCGGGGCCCGGGGCCGCCACGCGGACGTCGGACCGGCCCGTGGTGCGGGAGCTGCCGCTCGGGCCGCTGCCGGACGCCCCGGCCACATCCGCCGAGGCCGCGCCGCCGGTCCCGGCCCCGGCCGCGCCGCCGCCGGACGCGCCCGATCACCGGGCGGCGCCGGACGCGCCCGAACCCGGGCCCCGTGCGCGCCGCCGGGCCGACCCCGCGCCCGCACCCGCTCCCGCGAAGCGCCGTACGCGTGCGCCGTCCCGGCCACGGCCCGCGCCCGCCCGTACGTTCGACATGGCGCCCCTGTGCGAGGCGGCCCGGGGCACGGTGTCCCCGGCCATCGTCGCCCTGTGCCGCTGATCCGCACCGGCCCTAATCCGGTGGATCCGGGGGCTGCGCCTACCTAGAGTGACCGGGCACCCGTCCCGAGCTGGAGTCCGCGCATGCGTACGCACTACCCCCGTACGGCCCACCTGCCGTGGTCCCCCGGCGCCACGCCGGACGACGTGCGCGCGAGCGGGCCCTCGGCGCTCGCCGGGCGGGAGGTCGTCGTCACCGAGAAGTTCGACGGCGAGAACACCACGCTGTACGCCGACGGGCTCCACGCCCGCTCCCTCGACTCCGGACACCATCCCTCGCGCGCCTGGGTCAAGGGCCTCCAGGGCCGCATCGGCGCCGGCATACCGGCGGGCGTACGGGTGTGCGGGGAGAACCTCTACGCCCGCCACTCGCTCGCGTACGGGGAACTCGACAGCTGGTTCTACGCGTTCTCGGTATGGGACGGCGACCACTGCCTCGACTGGGACCGGACCGTGCGCTTCCTGCACCGGCTCGGCGTCCCCACGCCGCCCGTCCTGTGGCGCGGGGTGTACGACGAGCGCGCGCTGCGCCGGCTGCGCGTCGACCCCTCCCGCCAGGAGGGTTACGTCGTACGGACGGTGGCGGGTTTCCGGCGCGAGGACTTCGGCCGGTACGTGGCCAAGTGGGTGCGCGGCGGCCACGTCCGGACCGGCACCCACTGGATGCACGCCCCCGTCGTCCCGAACGGGCTCGGTCCGAACGCCCCGCTGTGGGCGGTCCGTTCGGGCGCCGAACCGGACGTGGCCGGGCTGCTGGCGGCCCTCGGCCCGGGGGCGGGGGCGCGGCCGGGGGTGGCGGACGGCGGCACGGACGCGGGGGGCGGCGGTCTGGCCGCCGCCGAGCGGGCCGTCGCCGAGGTGACCCCGCTCCTCGACGGCGCCGGCCGCACCGGCGAGGCCCGGCTGGCCGGAGTGCTCGCCGCCGCGCTGCACCGCGAGCCCCGCGCCGCTCTCGCCGCGCGCCTGGCGGCGGGGCCGCTCGGGATGCCGGCCGCCCGGCGGGTCGCGGACCTGGTCGGGCTGTACCCGGCGCTGCGCAGGCCGTTCCCGGACGAGGAGCGCCGGGCCGGCCTCGTACGGATGGCGGTGGCGGCCGACCTCGGGGTGCTGCACGCCCTCGCGGTGGCCCTGCCGGGCGGTGGCGGAAACGCGGACGACGCCGACGACGCGGACGACGCCGCCGCGCGGGAGTGCGCGCAGTGGTCCGCGCTGTACGCCGAGGAAGCGGGGTTGCTCGGCCCGGACCCCCTGGGCGGCCTGCGGGCCGGGCTGCGGGAGGCCCTCGCCGGGCTGGACGGCGACGCCGCCGACCGGTGCTGGGCCGAGGCCCGCGAGGCCTTCGGGCGGGGCACCCTGTCGACCGCCGAGGAGGCCGTCGCGGCTACCTGGCGCCTGCGCGACCCGGGGTCCTTCCCCCGGGTGATACAGCTGTGCGGCCCCTCGGGGAGCGGGAAGAGCACGTACGGCCGAGGCCTGCCGGGCGTCGACGCGTACGTCAGTCTGGACGACCTGCGCTCCGCGCGGGGCTCGCGCGCCGACCAGCGGGCCAACCCGGAGGTGCTGCGCGAGGGGCTGGAGCGGCTGGACCGGGCGCTCGCCGCGGGCGGCACGGTGGTGTGGGACGCCACCTCGCTGACGGACCGCCAGCGCGGCCTGGCCGGGGCGATCGCCCGGCGCCGGGACGCGCTGGTCACCCAGGTCGTGGTGCTGGTCGGGGAGGCGGAACTGGTGCGGCGCAACGCCGTGCGCCCGCACCCCGTGCCGGAGCCGGTCCTGGCGGCGCAGCTGCGCCGGTTCGCCCCGCCGTACCCGGGGCAGGCGCACCGCACCCGGTACGTGGGCGCGGGCGCGGGCGGCGCAGTGGAGGACACGGCGGGCGGTCTCGGGCTGCCGTGCGGGGCGGGGGAGGAACGCTGATGCGTACCAGTGAGCAGCTCTACCACCAGGTCCGCTGGGACCCCCGCTTCGATCCGGCGCGGTTCACGCTCGGCCTGCTCCAGCGCGGGGCCGCGCCCAAGCGGGTGCCGCTTCCCTCCTTCGTGCCGGGCGGGGACATCCCCTGGCACCGGGTGCTGTTCGTCGAGGCGGACGGCGAACTCGTCTGGGACCGGGCCTCCGGGGTGGACCGGATCGACTCCACGCGGGCCGGCCGGGTACGGGAGACGCGGCTGCTGGCCGCCCCCTTCTTCGCCGCCCGGACCCCGCATGCCTGGGACCCGTCGGACGGTGGCGGCTGGCGGCCGTTCCGGGCCGGCCCCGGCGCCGCGCCGCCCGCCGCCGTGCGGATGCTGACCTGGAACACCCTGTGGGACCGCTACGACGCCCCGCGCATCGCCACCGCCCGGCGCAGGCCGCTGCTGCTGGCCTCCCTGGCGGCGGCCGACGCCGACGTGATCGCGCTCCAGGAGGTGGAACCGGCGCTGCTCGCGCTGCTGTTGGCCACCCCGTGGGTCCGGGCCGGGTACGTCCTCGGCACGGATCCGGACGGCGCCGACGTGGCCGACCACGGGCTGGTGGTGCTGAGCCGGCTGCCGGTGCGGGAGGCGGGCCTGCACGAGCTGCGGCCGCACAAGGCGGTGGCCGCCGTCACCGTGGACTCGGCGGCCGGGCCGCTGGTCGTCGCGGCGACGCACCTGACCAGCGACCACACGGCGGACGGCGCCGCCCGGCGGGAGGCCGAACTGGCCCGGATCGCCGAGGGGCTGGGCGGCCTGGAGGCGGAGGTGGCGCTGCTCGGCGACTTCAACGACGGCCGTTCCGGGGCCGAGGGGCCGGCCGCCGCGCTGGGGATGCGGGACGCCTGGAACGAGGCGCACGGCCCGGCGGACGACACCGCGACCTTCGACCCGGGGGTGAACCCGCTGGCCGCCGTCGGTTCGCTGACCGGGCGGGCGGCCCGGCTGGACCGGATCCTGCTGCGGCCGTCCGGTGGCGCGCGGGTGCGGCGGGCCGCGCTGCGGGGCGATGCCGCCGGGCCGGAGGGGCTGTTCGCCTCCGACCACTTCGGGGTGGAGGCGACCGTCGCGTACGGGGACGGGCCCGATGACGGCCCCGACGGCGGCGTGCCCGCGCGGCTCGGCGCACCGGCGACGGCGCGGACGGCCGTAGCCTGGCAGGCCACCGAGGACCCGGCGGCCGGGGAGCCGTGCCGGGCGTACGGCCCAGGGGTGGGCCGCCGGCTCGCGCACGGGAACCTGCTGTCCGGCTTCGTACCGGAGTCCGACTTCGCGGCGGCGCTGCCGCTGCTGGCCGAAGTGGCCGCCGGGGTGCGGCCGTTCATCGCCTGCCTGGACGCGGTCGGGCAACGGGAGAACGACACCCTGCGGCTGGACCCAGCGGCGGGTGAGGGCGGCGCCGCGCCGTGGCACCGGCTGCGGCAGGCCTTGGCCGACCGGTTCCCGGGTTGCCGGGGGCACGCGGGCGGCTGGACCCCGCACCTGACGCCGGGCGGGAGCACGGACGTAAGCGCGGGTGAGGCCGGGCTCGGCGGCGGGCGTTCCGTACGGGTGGGCTCGCTGGCCGTGCTGTCACGGCGCGGGGACGGGCCGATGCGGGTCCGGGCGACGGTGGACCTGGGCACGGGCGAGCTGCGGTGGACGCCGCAGACCCCGTCGGCGGCCGACGCGGACCCCGCCGGTACGGGCGCCCTCGCTGCCGACGCGGAGGCGCGGGCCGCCCGGATCGGGGCGCGGATCGCGGCGGCCCTCCCCGAGGGGCTCGTCCATGTGGCCGGGTCGCGCCGGATGGGCTGCGCGCTGCCCGGCTCCGACCTGGATCTGGTGGCGGTGCTGCCCGGCGCCCTCGACAGTGGCGCCGTACGGGCGCGGATCGCGGCGGCGCTGCCGGAGGCGGAGCGGCTGCGCGTGGTGACGGGCGCGCGGGTGCCGGGGCTGCGGCTGCGGGCCCGCGGACTGGACGTGGACCTGGTGCTGGTCGGCGCGGCCGGGCTGGAGCCCGCGCGGGCCGTGGCGCGGCGGGCGGAGCTGGGCGGGGCGGCCGCGGTGGCGCTGAGCGCGCTCACCGATGCGGACGCCGTAAGGGAGGCGGTGGGCGGGGCGCGGGCCGCCTTCGCCCGGCTGGCTCGGGAGGTGAAGGCCTGGGCGCGGGCGCGCGGGCTGGACTCTGCGCCCTTCGGGGGGCTGCCGGGGCCGGCCTGGGCGGTGCTGGCGGCGCGGACCGTCCGCGAGGCCGCCGACCGCTCCCCGCAGGCGCTGCGGCGCGAGTTCTTCGGTACCTGGGCGGCCTGGGACTGGACCCGGCCGGTGGCCCTGGCGCCCGGCGCCCCGTCCCCCGCCCCGGCGGAGCCCGTCACCGTTCTCACCCCCTCCGCACCGGTCCGCAGCTGTACGGGCCAGGTGGGTGGGGGCATGCGCGACCTGCTGGTCCGGGAGCTGTACCGGGCGTGGGAGGTGCTGGAGGAGGACCCCGAGGACTTCGGGCGGCTCCTGGCGCCGCCGCCGCTGCACCGGCGGCACGCGGCCTGGGCGGTGGTGGACGTACGGGCTGACACGGCGCGGGAGTTGGAGGAGCGGCTGGGCCGGGTCCGGGGGCGGCTGCGGGGCCTGCTCGGCGTCCTCGCGGACGCCGGGGTGCGGGACGCGCACGCCTGGCCCCGCCCGTTCGAGCGGACCGGCACGGCGGCCCGCTACGCGATCGGGCTGGGTCCGGCCCCGCCCGGCGCCGCCGCCCTGGCGGCGCTCGCGGCCCCCTGGCCGGCGGGGCTGCCGGGCGTGATGGTCACCTGGACGCCGGGCGGCGAGGTCCCGGACCTGCCGTGAGCCCGGGGCCGGGAACTGGCAACCGGCAGCCACTGACGACAAGCAACGAAGGCGCCACCGCCCACGAGCCCCCGGTACGGACACTTCCCGAAGGCGGTGGCGAGCTCCGTCACGCCTCGGCGGGTCCGGCGGGGCGGAGCGGTCACGGTCGTCAGTACAGCCTCGCGGGGAATTTTCGTCAACACTTTTCACAAGGATTGAAGAAACCCCGAGTTCACAGCGCTGAAAGGGAGTTGACACCTCTTCTGGCCTTCAGTTCGTGAACGCACAACCCCTTGACGGTGCCTGCGGCGGGCAGTTCACTCACGCTTCGATCCCCCCGGATCCTCACGTCAGGAGTGACCCCGCATGCCCCTCCTCTCCGACCGTCCGCCGCGGCTCACCGCCGCGGCGCTCACCGCCGTGCTGATCGCGGCCCTCCTCGCCCTGCTCCCCGCCTCGGCGGCCACCGCCGCGCCCGCCCTGCTCTCCCAGGGCAGACCGGCCACCGCCTCCAGCGTGGAGGGCGCCGGCACCCCGGCCGGCGCGGCCGTGGACGGCGACAACGGCACCCGCTGGTCGAGCCAGTTCGCCGACCCGCAGTGGATCCAGGTCGACCTCGGCGCCCCGGCCCAGCTGAGCCAGGTGGTCCTGCGCTGGGAGACCGCCGCCGCCAAGGCGTACCGGATCGAGCTGTCCACCGACGGCAGCAGCTGGTCCACCGCCTACTCGACCACCAGCGGCGCCGGCGGCACGGTGACGCAGGACATCACCGGCACCGCCCGCTACGTCCGCGTGTACGGCACCCAGCGCACCACCACCTACGGCTACTCCCTCTGGGAGTTCCAGGTCTACGGCACCTCCGGCACCGGGCCGCAGCTGCCCGGCGGCGGCGACCTCGGACCCAACGTGATCGTCTTCGACCCCTCGACGCCCAACATCCAGGCCCGGCTCGACGAGGTGTTCCGGCAGCAGGAGTCGGCCCAGTTCGGCTCCGGCCGCTACCAGTTCCTCTTCAAGCCCGGTACGTACAACGGGCTCAACGCCCAGATCGGCTTCTACACCTCGATCTCGGGTCTCGGCCTGAACCCGGACGACACCACCATCAACGGTGACGTGACCGTCGACGCCGGCTGGTTCAACGGCAACGCCACGCAGAACTTCTGGCGTTCGGCCGAGAACCTGGCGCTCAACCCCGTCAACGGCACCGACCGCTGGGCCGTCTCCCAGGCGGCTCCGTTCCGCCGGATGCACGTCAAGGGCGGCCTCAACCTGGCCCCGAACGGCTACGGCTGGGCCTCGGGCGGGTACATCGCCGATTCGAAGATCGACGGCCAGGTCGGCAACTACTCGCAGCAGCAGTGGTACACGCGCGACAGCTCCATCGGCAGCTGGAACAACGGCGTCTGGAACCAGGTCTTCTCCGGCGTCCAGGGCGCGCCCGCGCAGGCCTTCCCCAACCCGCCGTACACCACCCTCGACACCACGCCCGTCTCCCGGGAGAAGCCGTTCCTCTACCTGGACGGGGCCGAGTACAAGGTGTTCGTCCCGGCCAAGCGCACCAACGCGCGCGGCACTTCCTGGGGCAACGGCGCGCCGCAGGGCACGTCGGTCCCGCTGAGCCGCTTCTACGTGGTCAAGCCGGGCACCAGCGCCGCCACGATCAACCAGGCGCTGGCGCAGGGCCTGCACCTGCTGTTCACCCCGGGCGTCTACCACCTGAACCAGACCATCCAGGTCAGCCGCCCCGACACGGTGGTCCTCGGACTGGGCCTGGCCACGCTGGTCCCGGACAACGGAGTCACCGCGATGAAGGTCGCCGACGTGGACGGGGTGCGGCTCGCGGGCTTCCTGATCGACGCGGGGCCGGTCAACTCGCCGAGCCTGCTGGAGGTCGGCCCGGCCGGCACCAGCACGGACCACGCCGCGAACCCGACCACCGTGCAGGACGTGTTCATCCGCGTCGGCGGCGCCGGACCCGGCAAGGCCACGGTCGGCATGGTGATCAACAACCACGACACGATCGTCGACCACACCTGGATCTGGCGGGCCGACCACGGCGACGGCGTCGGCTGGGAGACCAACCGCGCCGACTACGGGTTCCGCGTCAACGGTGACGACGTCCTGGCCACCGGCCTGTTCGTGGAGCACTTCAACAAGTACGACGTGGAGTGGAACGGCGAGCGCGGCCGGACGGTGTTCTTCCAGAACGAGAAGGCCTACGACGCCCCGAACCAGGCGGCCGTCCAGAACGGCTCCGTCAAGGGCTACGCGGCGTACAAGGTCGCCGACTCGGTGACCACCCACGAGGGCTGGGGCCTGGGCAGCTACTGCTACTACAACGTCGACCCGACGATCCGCCAGGACCACGGCTTCGAGGTCCCGGTGAAGCCGGGCGTGCGCTTCCACGACCTGCTCGTGGTCTCCCTCGGCGGCAAGGGCCAGTACGAGCACGTGATCAACGACACCGGGGCCGCCACCTCCGGCACCTCGACCACCCCGTCCACGGTGGTCTCCTTCCCCTGATCCCCCACCGGTCCCCGGAACACGCGGGGCGGCGCCACAGGCCGCCCCGCGTTTTCCGGCCCGCACGAGAGAGCGCTCTCCCAGAGGAGGAGCACGTATGAAACTCCGCTCGCGCACCCTGTCCGCCCTACTGGTGTCCACGGCCTTCGCCGTGACCGCCGCCGGTCTCGGCGGCCTCTCCCTGACCGCCCAGGCCACCCCCGACACCGGCATGGCCCCGCCGCACGCCGCCCACGCCGCCGCACCGCTGGCCACCGGCGACGGGTACATCCCGGCCGTCCCCCGGGTCACCGGGGTCACCCCGTCGTGGAACAACCCGCCGGACCGCTACTTCCACGAGTTCCAGGCCAACTGCGCCATCAGCCGGACCGCCCCGGACGACCCGATCGTCTTCGCGGGCCGCCCCGGCGCCTCACACGACCACACCTTCATGGGCAACACCACCACCGACGCCTTCAGCACCACCGCCTCCCTGAGCGCCGGCGGTACGGCGTGCAACGCGCCCGGCGACCTGTCCGGGTACTGGATGCCGTCCCTGTTCAACGGCGGCACCAAGGTCCTGCCGACCGGCCCCCAGGTCATCTACTACAAGGCGGGCGTCACCGACTACACCAGTGTGCGGCCCTTCCCCAAGGGCCTGCGCTTCGTCGTCGGCAGCCCGACGCAGACGGCGGCCGAGTTCCGCAGCCACCGGGGCTGGGTCGAGGGCTGGGAGTGCGGGGACAGCTTCAAGAACGTCGAGTTCCCGGCCAACTGCCCCGCCGGGACCCAGCTCAACATCCGCATGCAAGCGCCCAGTTGCTGGGACGGCACCTACCTGGACACCCCCGACCACAAGGCGCACATGGCCTATCCGGTGGTGAAGCCCGGCAGCAACGACAACGTCTGCCCGGCCGACCACCCCGTCGCCCTGCCGATGATCGAGTTCAAGATGGCCTTCCCGGTCAGCGGCGACATGTCGCAGGTCAGGCTGTCCAGCGGCAGCGGGCACTCCTTCCACTACGACTTCTTCAACGCCTGGGACGACCGGACGCTGAACGCGCTGGTGGAGCACTGCGTCAAGGGCGGGCTCCAGTGCGACGCCCGCGGCTACGACCAGACCCACCCGGCGGCGGGCGCCGTCCTGGGCCCGGACTACCGGCTCCCGTAGCGGCCGGCCCTCCCCCACCCCTCCACCCCTCCCAGGAGGTCCTGCATGCCCTCACGCATGCGTTCCCTCGTCACGGCCGCGCTCCTCGCCGGCGCCGTGACCGCACTGCCCTCAGCCCCCGCCCACGCCGCCGGCAGCGTGGTGAAGGTGACGGGCTCCCAGGGCAACTGGCAGCTCACCGTGAACGGTTCGCCGTACCAGGTCAAGGGCGTCACCTGGGGCCCCTCCCCGGCCAACGCCGCCCGTCTGCTGCCCGACGTCAGGTCCCTCGGCGCCAACACGGTCCGCACCTGGGGCACCGACGCCACCAGCGCCCCGCTCTTCGACGCGGCCGCCGCCAACGGCATCAAGGTCGTCGCCGGGTTCTGGCTCCAGCCGGGCGGCGGCCCGGGCAGCGGCGGCTGCACCGACTACGTCACCGACTCCGCCTACAAGAACACCATGCTCGCCGAGTTCACCAAGTGGGTGCAGACCTACCGCGACCACCCGGCCGTGCTGATGTGGAACGTCGGCAACGAATCCGTTCTCGGCCTGCAGAACTGCTACAGCGGCGCCGCCCTGGAGAACCAGCGGAACGCCTACACCACCTTCGTCAACGACGTGGCCAAGGCGATCCACCGGATCGACGCCAACCACCCGGTCACCTCCACGGACGCCTGGGTGGGCGCCTGGACCTACTACAAGCGCAACTCGCCCGACCTGGACCTGTACGCCGTCAACTCCTACAAGGAGGTCTGCGGGGTCAAGACGGCCTGGGAGCAAGGTGGTTACACCAAGCCGTACATCGTCACCGAGACCGGCCCCGCCGGGGAGTGGGAGGTGCCGACCGACGCGAACGGCGTCCCGCTGGAGCCCGGCGACCAGGCCAAGGCCGACGGCTACACCAACGCCTGGAACTGCGTCAGCGGCCACCGCGGGGTGGCCCTGGGCGCGACGCTCTTCCACTACGGCACCGAATACGACTTCGGCGGCCACTGGTTCAACCTGACCCCGGCCGGGGAGCGCCGTGCGTCCTACTACGCGGTCAAGCGGGCGTACGGCGGGAACACCGCCGGGGACGACCTGCCGCCGACCGTGCGGGCGCCGGCCGTGGCGGACCCCTCGGCCGTCCCCGCGGGCAAGGAGATCACCGTCCAGGCGCCGGCGAGCGACCCGGAGGGCGAGCAGCTGACGTACGAGGTGCTGTGGGGGAGCAAGTACGTGGATGGCGGCGGCGGTCTGACCTCCGTCCCCTCCACCCACCTCGGCGGCGGCACCCTGAAGGTCACCGCCCCCGCGAAGACGGGGGTGTGGAAGCTGTACGTCAAGGTGAAGGACGGACGGGGCAACGTGGGCGTGGAGCAGCGGTCGGTGAGGGTGGTGCCGCCGCCGGTGGCGGGTACGGACGTGGCCCTGAACCGGCCGACCACGGCGTCCACCTACCAGAACGACGGCTACGGGGGCTGCCCGTGCGGTCCCCAGCTGGCCACGGACGGGCGCGCCGACACCCGCTGGGCGAGCACCTGGGCCGATCCGCAGTGGCTCCAGGTGGACCTGGGGTCGGTGCGGCAGCTGAGGCACGCCCAGTTGGTGTGGGAGAGCGCGTACGGGAAGGCGTACGCGATCCGGGTGTCGGACGACGGGCAGACCTGGCGGACGGCCTACGCGACCTCGTCCGGTGACGGCGGGATCGACGACGTCGACCTGTCCGCCGCGGGCCGCTACGTCCGGCTGGAGCTGACGCAGCGCGGCACCGGGTACGGGTACTCCCTGTTCCAGTTCGGCGTCTACGCCTGACCTTCCGCGCCCCCGGCACTCCGCGCGCCGCCCCCGTATCCCGCCGGGCGGCGCGCGGTCGTGCGCGCGGGGCGCGGACCGGCTCAGACCTCGATGACGATCTTGCCCGCGGTGTGTCCGGCCTGGCTGAGGGCGAAGGCGTCGGCGAGGTCGGCGAGCGGGAAGGTCTCGGCGACCGTGACGGTCAGCTGCCCGGCGTCGGCGAGGGCGCCCAGGGCCCTCAGGTCGGCGCCCGCGGGGCGGACCCACATCCACTGGCCGCCCGCGCCGAGGACGGACTGGTCGGTGATGGAGGCGTGGCGGCCGCCGTCGGCGAGGACGGCGCGGGTGACGTCGAGGACGCCGCCGACGAAGTCCGCGACGACGGTGACGCCGTCGGGGGCGAGGGCGCGGACCCGTTCGGTGAGGCCGTCCCCGTAGGCGACGGGTTCGCAGCCCAGCTCGCGCAGCCGGTCGTGGTTGCGGGGGGAGGCGGTGCCGATGACGCGGGCGCCGAGGGCGCGGGCGATCTGCACGCCGAAGGAGCCGACGCCGCCGGCCGCTCCGTGGACCAGGACGGTGTCGCCCTCGCCGGTGCCGAGCCGGGTGAGGAGCTGGTAGGCGGTGAGCCCGGCCAAGGGCAGAGCGGCGGCCTGCTTCCAGCTGAGGGAGTGCGGCTTGGGCGCGAGGGCCCGTACGGGGACGGTGACGTACTCGGCGAATGTGCCGCCGTGCACGTAGTCCTTGCGGGCGTAGGCGATGACCTCGTCGCCGGCCGAGAACTCGGGGGTGTCGATGCCGACGCGCTCCACGGTGCCGGCCACGTCCCAGCCCGGGACGACGGGGTACACGACGTCCATGAGGGCGTCCAGCCCGCCGGCCATGATCTTCCAGTCGACGGGGTTGACGGAGGCGTACCGGACGCGGACGAGGACCTCGCCCGGCCCGACCTTGGGGACGGGCTGCCGGGTCTCGGAGAGCACCTCCGTCCCGCCGTACGTCTCGTACGTCATCGCCCGCATGGTGCCCTCGGCGCCCTCGGTGTCCTCCGGCATGTGCGCGACCTCTCCTCTGAGTCGTGGGGAAGAACGTGTGCAGGAACGGGGGGAAGAACGGGGGGAAGAACCTGTGGAAGAGCCCCTTCCCCATCTTTCGTATCCCATCACGAAACGCCGTGCCCGCCCCGGGAGGCGGGGCGGGCACGGCGCGGCGCGCGGGGCGCGGTCAGAGGGCCCGGTGGGCGGCGATCACCTGGGCGTAATGGCGGCCGCTGGACTTCACGGTGCGGCGCTGGGTGGCGTAGTCGACGTGGACGAGGCCGAAGCGCTTGTCGTAGCCGTAGGCCCATTCGAAGTTGTCGAGCAGCGACCAGGCGTAGTAGCCGGCCAGCGGGGCGCCGCGGCGGGCGGCGCGGGCGCAGGCGGCCAGGTGGGCGGTCAGGTAGGCGGCCCGTTCGGGGTCGTGGACGCTGCCGTCGGGGGCGATGGTGTCCGGGTACGAGGAGCCGTTCTCGGTGACGTGGATGCGCCGGGCCCCGTACTCCTCGGTGAGGCGCATGAGCAGGGTCTCGATGCCGCTCGCGTCGACCTCCCAGTCCATGCCGGTGCGCGGGACGCCGGGCCGGGCGATCTGCCGGGCGTGGGGGGCGGGGCCGGCCGGGTCGGCGGTGACGACCTGGGGGAAGTAGTAGTTGAGGCCGGTCCAGTCGAGGGGCGCGGCGATGGTGGTGAGGTCGCCGGGGCGTTCGGGCAGGTCGACGCCGTAGACCTCGCGCATGTCGGCGGGGAAGCCGCGGCCGTGGACGGGGTCGAGCCACCAGCGGTTGACGTGGCCGTCCATGCGCCGGGCCGCCGCACGGTCGGCGTCGGAGCCGGTGGCGGGGGCGACGGTGGAGAGGTTGTTGACGATGCCGATCCGCGCGCCGGGGGCGGCGGCCCGGACGGCCTGGGTGGCGAGGCCGTGGCCGAGCAGCAGGTGGTAGGAGGCGCGGACGGCGGCGGTCAGGTCGCGCAGGCCGGGCGCCATCTTGCCCTCCAGGTGGCCGACCCAGGCGGAGCACAGCGGCTCGTTGAGGGTGGCCCACTGGGTGACGCGGTCGCCGAGCCGGGCGGCGACCGTCCCCGCGTACGCGGCGAAGTGCTCGGCGGTGGCCCGTTCGGGCCAGCCCCCGCGGTCCTGGAGGGTCTGGGGCAGGTCCCAGTGGTAGAGGGTGACGCTGGGGGCGATGCCGGCGGCGAGGAGGCCGTCGACGAGCCGGTCGTAGAAGTCGAGGCCCTGGGCGTTGACGGGGCCGTCGCCGCCGGGCAGGACGCGGGGCCAGGCGACGGAGAGCCGGTAGGCGTTGGTGCCGAGCCCGCGCATCAGGGCGATGTCGTCCTGCCAGCGGTGGTAGTGGTCGCAGGCGGTGTCACCGGTGTGGCCGCCGTGGACGGCGCCGGGGGTGCGGCAGAAGGTGTCCCAGATGGAGGGGGCGCGGCCGTCCTCGGCGGCGGCGCCCTCGATCTGGTAGGCGGAGGTGGCGGTGCCCCAGGCGAAGTCGCGGGGCAGGGCGGCGAGGTCGATGCCGCCCGGGTGCGGGGCGGTGGTGGGGAGGCTTTCGGAAAGGGTCACTTGACGGCTCCTGCCGTGAGTCCGGCCACCAGGTAGCGCTGCAGCAGCAGGAATCCGGCGACGACGGGGATGCTGACGACGAGCGAGGCGGCCATGATCTGGTTCCAGTACACGTCGTTCTGCGTGGAGTAGCCCTGCAGTCCGACGGCGAGGGTGCGGGTGGTGTCGTTGGTCATGACGGAGGCGAAGAGCACCTCGCCCCAGGCGGTCATGAAGGCGTAGACGGCGACGGCGACGATCCCGGGCACGGCGGCCGGCACCACGACGCGCAAGAGGGCGCCGAGGGGGCCGCAGCCGTCGACGGTGGCGGCTTCGTCCAGGTCCCGGGGCACGGAGTCGAAGTAGCCGATGAGCATCCAGATGGAGAAGGGCAGCGAGAAGGTGAGGTAGGTGAGGATCAGGCCGCCGCGGGAGCCGTAGAGCGCGACGCCGGTGGTGTTCCCGATGTTCACGAAGATCAGGAACAGCGGGAGCAGGAAGAGGATCCCCGGGAACATCTGGGTGGAGAGCACGGTGACGGTGAACAGGCGCTTGCCGCGGAAGCGGTAGCGGCTGACGGCGTAGGCCGCGAAGACGGCTACGACGACGGAGCAGACGGTGGCGGCGCCCGCGACGATCAGCGAGTTCACGAAGTACTTGGCGAGCGGGATGGTGTGCCAGATGTCGGCGTACGGGCGGAGGGTGAGCCCGCTGGGGATCCACCGGAAGCTTCCGGCGACGTCCTTCGACGGTTTGAGGGAGCTGGTGACCATCACGTAGACGGGCAGCAGGACGAATCCGGCCAGCAGGGTCAGGAAGACGGCCCGGAGCACGCGGAAGGACGCGGGCGGGCGCAGCGGATCGCGTTCAGCGGCCGGCATCGTCGTGCCTCCTTCCGCGGGTGGTGACGAGCAGGTACACGGCGGTGACCAGCAGCAGGAAGAGCAGCAGCAGGACGGACATGGCCGAGCCGGTGCCGAAGTTCCAGGTGACGAAGCTGGACTGGTAGATGTGCAGCGAGATCAGGTCGGCGGCCTCCGGGGCGGCCTTGCCGAACAGCACGAAGGGCGTGTTGAAGTCGTTGAACGTCCACAGGAACAGCACCAGGACCAGCACCTGGTTGACCGGGCCGATGGACGGCAGGGTGATCCGGCGGATCTGCTGCCAGATGTCCGCGCCGTCCAGCGCGGCCGCCTCGTACAGCTCGCGGGGGATGTTCTGCAGGGCGGCCGTCACGATGAGGAAGGCGAAGGGCCAGCCCTTCCAGACGGAGACGGTCAACAGGGCCCAGAAGCTGTTGTCGCCGAGCAGCCAGAAGGTGTGCTCGGCGCCGCCGAGGCCGAGCTGGTCGTGGAGGACGTGGTTCACCAGGCCGTTGTCGCGCTGGAACATGAACGACCAGGTGATGACGGCCGCGTAGACGGGCAGCGCGTACGGGACCAGGAACAGGGCGCGCAGGATCGCGCGGCCGCGGAAGGTCTCCTGCATGAACACGGCGGCGGCGGTGCCGATCAGCCAGCACAGGGCGACGGAGAGCAGGGTGAACAGGCAGGTGGTGGCGAAGGAGCGGAGCAGGGCCGCGCCGACGGGCCGGTTGATGTCGACGGCGAGCCGGTAGTTGTCGAAGCCCGCCCAGGGCGCGCCGGTCCAGTCCCGGATGTGGAACTGGGTGAGCTCGCGGAAGCTCGCCACGATGCCCATCACCATCGGGACGAGGTGGACGAGCAGTTCGAGCAGGAGCGCGGGCAGGAGCAGCAGGTACGGCAGGGCGGTGCGGCGGGCCCGGCCGGGGCGGCGCGGGCCGCCGCGGCGGCGGGGGCCCGGGGCCGCGGCGGGGCGCCTGGCCGCGGGCGGGGTGCCGGGGGGAAGGGTGGTGGGCGCGGAGGTCACGGCGGGCCCGGGCTCAGTTCGACATCAGCTGCTGGGCCTTGGTGAGCCGCGCCTTGACCGATTCGGTGGTCACCGGCCGGCCGGCCGCGGCGTCGGCGAAGAGCTCCTTGACCGCCGTCCCGACCGCGGTCTCGAACTGGGATTCCTGCGGCACCTGCGGGAGGGGCGCGGCGCTGGTGGCGAGGGTCTGGCGGAGCACGGTGAGGTCGTCGGTGGCGAAGGCGGGGTCGGACTGGGCGGTCTTGACGGGCGGGATCGAGCCGTAGGCCTGGTTCAGGACCTTCTGCTCCTCGTCGCCGGTCATGAACTTCACGAACTGGAGGGCCCCGTCGACGTTGTCGGTGTTCTTGAAGACGGCCATGTTGATGCCGGCGACCATGGAGTTGGTGTTCCGGCCGGAGCCGGGGGCGCCGCCGGCCGGGACGGGCACCGGGGCGACGCCCCAGTCGCCCTCCTTCATGCCGTTGGCCTTGAAGGTGGTGGCGACGTTCTGCCAGAGGACCATGGCGGTCTTGCCCTGGGCGAAGTCCTGGAGGGACTGGTTCTTGTCGTACTCCGCGTTGCCCGGCGCGATGATCCTGTCCTTGGCCATGAGGTCGACGTACTGCTTGACGGCATCGACGTTGGCCGGGCTGTCGAAGACGGGTCTGCCGGCGGTGTCGAAGAAGGCGGCGCCGTGCTGCTGGGAGAAGACGAAGGCCTGGTGGATGTTGTTGGAGAGGTTCGCCCCCTCGGCCCCCAGCGCCCACTTCCCGTCCCTGGAGAGCTTCTTGCCGACGGCGGCCATCTCGTCCCAGGTGGCCGGCGGCTTGTCGACGCCCGCCTCCTGGAACATCTTCTTGTTGTAGTAGAGCGCGTACGCCATGGAGTAGAGGGGGACGGCGGCCGGGTCCTGGCCGGCCGCGCCGGCGGAACCGATGGCGGAGGCGACGAAGCGATCCTTGCCGCCGATGGCGTCGAAGTTCTTGGCGTCCCAGGGCAGCAGGGCGCCGGTGGCCTGGAGGGAGGAGGACCAGGTGTTGCCGATGTTGAGGACGTCGGGGCCCTGGCCGGAGGCGGTGGCGGCGAGGATCCGGTTGAGCAGGTCCGACCAGGGGACCACCTCCAGCTTCACCTTGATGCCGGTCCGCTGCTCGAACTTCTTCAGCTCGGGACCGAGGACCGCCTGGTCCGCCGCGATGTCGGGGCCCTGGTTGGAGGCCCAGTACGTGAGCTCCTTGGGGGCGGTGTTGGAGCCGCCCCCGCTGTCGGCGGTGCCGCCGCCGCACGCGGTGGCGGTGGCGGCGAGGAGGGTGGCGGTCACGGCGGCTGATGCGGCTCGGGTTCTGCGCATGGCGGATCGGCCCCTTTCGGCAGGGTCGTGGAAGGCCGGGCTGGCGGGCGCCGGGGGTACCGGCCCTGGACCCCGGTGGCACCCGATTGCGTCCAGGCCTTAATTTAGGACGTGAGTTAAGCCTCGGGAAAGGGTCGCGTCAAGGGGTCCCGCAGAGGTATGTTGCGAGCGAAGTCACGGGCGGAAGGGGCCAGATGACGACGGTGCGGGGCGGACGGACGGTACGGGACCTGCGGCGCGGCAACCGCAGCGCGGTGCTCCAGCGGTTGTACTTCGGCGGGCCGATGAGCCGTCAGGAACTGGGCCCGGCAACGGGACTGAGCTCCGGCTCCGTGAGCAACGTGGTCGGCGAGCTGATCGCGGACGGGCTCCTGGAGGAGGCCGGCGTCGTCGACTCGGACGGCGGCCGGCCGCGCACCCTGCTGCGGGTCTCCCCCGGCAGCGCGCACATGATCGGCGTGGACGTGGGGGAAACCCGGGTCCGGGTCGAGCTGTTCGACCTGACCCTGACCGAACTGGCCCGCACGGAGCTGCCGTTGTCGCCGCGCGGCTGTTACGACGTCGGGCCGATCGTGGACCACGTACGGACCGGCATCGCCACCGTCCTCGCGGAGGCCGGGGTGAACACCGACCGGCTGCTCGGCGTCGGGGTGGGCGTACCGGGCATCGTCGACCGCGACGCCCCCGGCGGGACGGTGGTGCACGGCCAGACCATCGGCTGGGACGCGGTGCCGCTGGAGGCGCTGCTGCGCGCCACGAAGGCCCTGCCGGACGAGGTCCCGTACCTCATCGACAACGGCGCCCGTACGCTCGGCCAGGCCGAGATGTGGTTCGGCGCCGGCCGGGGCGCGCGGGAGGCGGTGGTGGTCCTGTTCGGCTCCGGCGTCGGGGCGAGCCTGATCACCGACGGCTCGGGCACCGCCCTGGAGTGGGGCCACCTCACGGTGTCGGTCCGCGGCCGCCGCTGCCGCTGCGGCGCCCTGGGCTGCCTGGAGGCGTACACCGGCGCGGAGTCGGTCCTCGCACGGTGGTCGGAGCGGGGCGGGGGCGGGGTGGGCTCGGGGGTGGGGGTGGGGGTCGCGGCCCGCGCAGTAGGCGTGGCGGAGACCGGCGGTGCGGCTCACGCGGTGGGGGCCGGGGAGAGGGGCGGTGCGGCGCGGGCGGACGGTGCGGCCCGCGCGGGTGGCGTGGTGGAAGCGGGTGGCGTGGTGGGAGCGGGTGGCGTGGTGGGAGCGGACGAGGAGGACGCGCTGGCCGCGCTGCTCGCGGCGGCGGACGCCGGGGACGCGGTCGCCCGGGAGGTGCTGGCGGAGACGGCGGAGTACCTGGGGGCGGGCCTGTCGGACCTGATCAACCTGTTCAAGCCGGAGCGGATCCTGATCGGCGGCTGGGCGGGGCTGATGCTGGGCCCGCACATCCTCCCGGCGGTCCGCGAGCACGCCACCCGCTACGCGCTGCCGCACCCGGCCGCGCGGGTCTCGATCGACCTGAGCGCGCTGGGCCCGGACGCCGTCACGGTCGGCGCGGCAACGCTCCCCCTGTCGGCCTTCTTCAGCGCGGGCGGCCGCCGCCCGCTCCCCGCGCCCCCGGCGGAACAGCCGGGCTGGCAGACATCCCTGAAGGTCCGCAGCGGGGGGCCGGTCGGCGGATAGGCGGGGGCCGCCGGGGGAGCAGCCCGCAGCGGGGACCGGCCGGCGGATGCGCCGGGGGCGCCAGGGGGCGACGGCTCGACTGCGGCCGTGCGGGCGGGCGTTGCCGGGGGAGCGGGCGTTCGGGGGCCGGCCGCTGAGCCGGGCTTCAGGCCGCGCGTACGGCCCGCCGCGGGGGGTCGGACGCCCGAGCGTTCGGGCGGCCCGGCTTCCGGCTATCCGGGCGCTCCGGCGGGGGGCCAGGCGGGCGTTGCCACGGAGAGCGGGCGATCGGGGGCCTGCCGCCGAGCCAGGCCTCACCCGCGCATACGTTCCGCCTCGGGGGTCGGGCGGCCCGGCGCTCGGGATATCCGGGCGTTCCGGCGCGGTCGGCACTCGCGACCGTGCGGAGCACCGTGGCACCGGCCCGCCCGCCGCGAGGGCGCGGCCGCCGGGTCAGGAGGAGGCGCGGACGATCAGCGTCGGGGCGAAGAGGGTCTGCGCCGGGGGCGCCGCCGGGGAGGTGAGCCGGGCCAGGAGGAGGCGGACCATCTCCGCCGCCATGTCCTCCACCGGCTGGCGGACCGTCGTCAGCCTCGGCCGGCAGGCCAGGGCCGCGCTGGAATCGTCGAAGCCGACCACCGCCACGTCGTCCGGGACCCGCCTCCCGTCCTCCCCCAGCACCAGGCAGGCCCCCTGCGCCATGAGGTCGTTGGCCGCGAACACCCCGTCCAGGTCCGGGCGTTCGGCCAGCAGCAGCCGCATCGCCCGCTCGCCCCCCTCCAGCGTGAAGTCGCCCTCCGCAACGGGAACCGCCGCCCCGGCCCCCGCCAGGAACCCCGCCACCCGCTCCCGGCTCGCCGCCAGCCGCCCCGGGCCCGCGATCACCGCGAGCCGCCGCCGGCCCCGCCCCGCGAGGTGCGCGGCGGCGAGGGCCCCGCCCTCGCGGTGGCGCAGGTCCACCCAGTCCAGGGGCAGCGCCGCCGCATCCGGTTCCGGGCGGCTGAACCGCACCGCCGGGAGGCCGGCCCCGGCGAGCATCCCGGGCAGCGGGTCGTCGGCGTGCGTGGTGACCAGCAGCGCCCCGTCGGCGCCGCCCTGGCCGACGTACGCGAGCACCTGCGCCCGGTCCTCCGCCGCGTCGGCGAGCATCAGCACCGGGTGCACCCCGCCGGGCCGCAGCGCCCGCACGACCGCCCCCGCGATCCTGCCGAAGAAGGGGTCCTGGAAGACGCGCGCGGCGTCCCCGTCCGGCCCGGCCCCCGTCCCTGAGACCACCAGGGCCACCGCCCCTGAGCGCCGGGTCACGAGCGAGCGGGCGGCCCGGTTCGGTACGTACCCGGTCGCGGTGACGGCCCGCCGGACCGCCTCCCGGATCCCCGGGTCGACGTTCCGTACGCCGTTGACCACGCGGGACACCGTCGCCCGCGACACCCCGGCCGCCCGTGCGACGTCCTCCAGGGTCGGAGCCGCCCCCGTCCCCGCGCCCGCGCCCGTACGGCCCCGCCCCGTGTCCATGGCGGCACTGTAGCGCCGCCCGGCCGTCCCGGTGTCAGGTCCCGTGGGGCGGGGTCCCGGCGTCGAGGACGGTCCGCAGTGGGAGTTCGCCCGCGGTGGGCCCGGCCAGCAGCGTGAACCGGCCCGGCTCCAGCTCCCAGCCGTGCGTCCGCGCCGACCAGTGCCGCAGGGCGCGCGCGGGGACCCGTACCCGGGCGGTCGCCGCCGCCCCCGGGTCCGCCGTCACGGCCGCCCAGCCGGCGAGCCAGCGCACGGGGCGCTCGACCGCCGAGCCGGGCCGGGCGAGGTGGACCTGGACGACCTCCCGGCCGCGCCGCGGACCGGTGTTGCGCAGCCGCACGGGGACCTCGTAGCCCCCGTCGGGCAGCGGCTCCGGCCGGCCGATCCTTTCGAACTTCCAGGTGGTGTAGCCGAGTCCGTGCCCCAGCCAGTAGGCGGGCGCCGGCGCGCCGGGGCGCAGCCAGGCGCGGTACCCGACGTGCAGGCCCTCCTCGTACGGGAGGACGCCGCGGCGGGGCCGGGTGGTGCGGACCGGGGCGTCGTCGAGGGCGGCGGGCCAGGTGGTGGGGAGCCGGCCGCCGGGCTCGGCGCGGCCGAGGAGCACGTCGGCGAGGGCGGCGCCGCCCTCCTGGCCGGGGAACCAGGTGAGGAGCACGGCGGCGGGGTCCGCGCGCCACGGGAGTTCGACCGGTCCGCCGCAGTTGACGACGACGATCGTACGAGGGTTCGCGCGGGCGATCTCGCCGATGAACCGCCCGTACCCGGGGTCCAGGTGGAGCGTGTCACGGTCGCGCCCCTCCGACTCCCCGCCCTCGTCGGTTCCGACCACCACCACGACGGCGTCGGCCCCGCGGGCGGCCTCCACCGCGGCGGCCGCCGCCCGGCCGGGGTCGGCGGGTGGCGGGGCGGCGGCGAGGACGGTGGCGCGGCCGGTGCCGGCGGCCAGGCCGCGGCGGGCGACGATCCGGACGGGCCGGCCGGCGGTGAGGTGGACGCGGGCGGTGTGCAGGGGCGGGCGGACGTGGAGGACGGCGGGGTCGTCGGTGCCGGGCGGGAACTCCCCCTCCAGGACGGGCGTTCCGTCCACGGTGAGGCGGAGCTCGCCGAAGCCGCCGATCCCGAGGGTCCAGGGTCCGGTCGCGTCGGGGTGGAGCACCGTGGCCAGCTCGACGGTGGCGGCGCCGGGCGGCAGCTCGGGCTCCAGCACCCGCCCGGACGGCGCCACACAACCCCCGAGCACGCCCCCGTCGCCCCCCAGCACCCGGACCCGCACCCCCGGCGCTCCGCCGCCGGGCTCCCGCACACTCCCCGCCCCGGCGCCTGCGGGGCCCGGGCCCACCGGCTCCGGGGCCGCGGCCGGCTGCGGGCCGGGTTCGTACCCGATCCGGACCGGCGCCGGCAACGCCGCCCGCAGCCCGGCCAGCGGGGTGACCACCCCGTGGGGGAACACCTCGGAGCTCCCGCCGCCCTGCACGCGCGGGGCCACGGCGTGCCGCCCGATCACCACGACCCGCCGCAGCGCCCCGGCGTCCAGCGGCAGCACGCCCCGGTTCTCCAGGAGCACGAAACCGGCGGCGGCAGCCTCCCGCAGGGCCCGCCGCACCGCGCCCACACCAACGGGCGGGCCCGCCTCCCCGAGCGCGGCGGGGTCCGGCGGGGCGTCGGGGGCCTTCGGCCCCGTGCGTGCCGGGACGGGGTACGCGTACGGGGCCGCCGCCGGAGCGGGGCCGAGGGCGTGGACGCGGGCGGCCAGGCGCAGGAGGCGGCGGAGCTTGTCCGCCACCACCCCGGCCGGGACCTCCCCGCGCTCGACCGCCGCCACCAGCCCCGCGCCCCACGGCCCGCCCGGCCCCGGCATGGCCAGGTCCTGCGCGGCGGCCGCCGCCGCGGCCGTGGAGCGGACGGCCCCCCAGTCCGAGACGACCACCCCGTCGAAGCCCCACTCCCCCTTCAGCGGCTCCGCGAGCAGGGAACTCTCACTCATGGTCATGCCGTTGACCTTGTTGTACGCCGACATCACCACCCACACCCCGGCCCGCACCGCCGCCTCGAAGGGGGCGAGGTACACCTCGCGCAGCGTCCGCTCGTCGACCCGTACGTCGAGCGTGAGCCGCTCCGTCTCGGAGTCGTTGGCGACGTAGTGCTTGGCCGTGGCGGCCACGCCGCGCGACTGGATGCCGCGGATCAGCGCCGCGCCGGTGCGGCCGGTGAGCAGCGGGTCCTCGGAGAAGGCTTCGAAGTGGCGGCCCGCGAGGGGGCTGCGGTGCAGGTTGAGGTGGGGGGCGAGCAGGACGTGGACCCCCTTGCGGCGGGCCTCGTCGCCGAGGAGCTCACCTAGCCGGCGGACGCGGTCCTCGTCCCAGAGCGCGCCGAGCGCACTCGGGCAGGGCAGCAGGGCGGAGGTGTCGCGGGCGTCCCAGCCGGGCCCGCGCACCCCGGCTGGCCCGTCGGAGAACACCATCGGGGCGAGCCCGAGGGCCGGTTCGGGGTGCGTGCGCCAGGTGTCGGCGCCGGTGAGCAGCCGGACGCGCCGCCCCAGGTCCAGCCCCTCGGCCGGCTGCTCCGCCCGGCCGTCCCGGTCACCGTCGTCACCCTCACGCATGTACGGGTCCCCTTAGGCCGGGCCGGATCGGGTCGAATCAGAACGCTCGGAGAGCGCTCTCCCAGATAGTCCCGGCCTACCGGCGACCATGTCAACGCCCGCGCACAGGACCGGCGTTACCTCCGCGTACCCGTCACCGGACCGCTCAGGACGGACCGGCCCCCCACTCCAGGGACCGCCAGACCTCCTGCGCCCACGCCAGGTCCGCGGGGTCTTCGTGGGTGCAGAACACCCCGGCAGCCGCGCCGGAGGCCGGCGCGGTGAATCCGTAGAACTCGTGCCGCTCCCGCCCGTGGTCGTGCGGGGTCAGCCAGAAGGCGTGCCGCAGGCCCCCGGCCAGCGGCTCGACGAGCCGCTGCGCGGGCAGCCGGTCGGGGGCGCCGGCGAGCAGGACGGAGAGGAACTCCTCGGGGGTGCGGCCCGGCACGTCGTCCGTGAACACGGTGACGGCGGCGCTGCGGTCCGGACCGGCGAACTGGTCCGCGCCGTCGGCGAACCGGGCGGTGAGGCCGGCGCTGCGGACGACGGACCAGCGGTCGCCGAGGTCGGTGCGCACGTCGACGGGGAGCTGGTGCGGGAAGCGGCTGAGGACGTGGTCCCGGTCCCAGGTGTCCGCCAGGATCCGGGCGGCCAACGGTGCGTGGCCCGCGACGAGATGCGGCAGCTCCTCGGGTTCGGCGACCCGGGCGGTGAACGGCGCGCCCAGCAGGTCGTCGCCCCAGGGCCGGACCTTGTTGGCGAGCCTCCCCTCGAAGGCGAGGTCCGCGTAGCCGGGGTCCTCCCACCGGGTGTGGGCCTCGCGCAGGACGGCGTCGTCGACCTCCAGCCAGATGCCCAGGACGAGTTCCGTCCCGTGGGTCAGCCGGACGGGCAGCAGGCACCGGACGAAGGAGCCGACGCCGTCGACCCGGAGCAGCGCGGAGGGGCCGAGCCGGTGTCGCGCCCCTTCGGGCGCGGCGAGGGCGGCGTCGGGCAGGTTGAAGCCGACGTCGATGCGCCGCTCGTCCGTCAGGGAGTCGCCGCAGCAGGAACAGGAGGGCAGGTGGTCGCTGGTCACGCCGTCACCCTAAGCAGCGGCCGCACCCGCCCCGACGCCGGGGCGGGCGGCGCGGCCGTCCGGGCCGACGCCGACGCCGACGCGCGGCGGCTGCGGCCGGGCTGTCACTCGTACTCCGTCCCGCCCTTGCGCGTCAGGTAGGCCGGGCTGACCGCCTTCGCGAGGGCGCGGCCGCCGGTGACGGTGCTGTGGCGTTCCGTCGCCGCGCGGATGACGACGCCCTCGCGCAGGTGCAGCCCGCGCCCCGAGACGGTCTCCCGTCCGTTCGCCAGCTCCAGCACCTTCTCCAGGTCGTACGGACCCTCGAAGAGCCGTGGCACCAGCGGGAGTTCGCCGTCCTCCAGCACCCGGGCCGGATCAAGCCAGCGCACCTGGCCGTCGATCTCCGCGGACACGTCGAAGACGGCGTACCCGGGCGGCGCGTCGGCCGCGCCGCCGCGCGCCCCGTACGCCAGGTCCTGCACCCCCGAGCCGTACACCTCGGCGAAGATCCCGACCTGGGTGGCCCCCAGCCGGGCGGCCAGCCGGGCGGCGGCCTCCGGTACCCGGTGGCCGCGTACGGCACGCCAGTAGAGGTTTCGCTCGTCCTCCTTGAGCGCGAGGCCCTTGGAGCCGAAGCCCTTGGAGGAGACCAGGACGCGCTCACCGTCGGCGACGTACGTCAGCAGGCAGGCCGTGCCGTGCAGCTTCTCGGTCAGGATGACGGGCTCGCCCGCCTCGAACACGTGCGGGTAGCGCCTCAGGTTCTCGATGTCCGTCCACGGCAGCAGTCCGGGGGCCGCCTCGACCTCGCCGTTCATCGTCGTGGGCACGGGCGGCGACCACTTGACGATGCCCAGCGCGGCGGCGAAGTCGGTGCCCCCCTTCGCCGCGAGCTCCAGGTCCACGGCGGCCAGCGCGCGCGGCCGGCACACCAGACCCTGCGAGAGCTCGCCGCGCAGCCGGACCGCCCGCACCCGGTCGTGGGCGCCTCCGGCGAGCCGTCCCGTAAGACCCAGCTCCTCGATCAACGGGGCTGGCAGGACAGCCTGTTCGGGTATGTAAAGGGCGAAGTCACCGCTGCGGTAAGCGCCCTTGGCGACGACGGCCCGGTACAGGCCGACCTGGGCCAGCTCCAGGGCGTCGGCGTTCGGGTGCGGAAGCACGGTCAGTCGCTCGACGGTGACGCGCAGGGTGGACATCGCACTCGGCTCCTCGGGACAGGCGCGGAAGGGGTGGGGCACCACTGTCCGGCGGCCCATTTACGCTGGTCCAGCGAATATCGCGGTGCTAGCCTGCGGCGGCGCGCGCGGGGACCGGAACACCGGCGGGCCCCTCTTCCCGACCCCAGGAGGCCGTCATGTCATCTCGTCCGGTCACGGTCGTCACCGGCGGCAGCCGGGGCATCGGCGCGGCGGCCTGCGTGCGGCTCGCCGCCGACGGCCACGACCTGGTGCTCGGCTACGTACACGACGGGGCGGCGGCCGAGGCGGTCGCGGAGCGGGTACGGGGGGCCGGCGCGCGGTGCGTGACCGTACGCGGGGACACCTCCGAGGAGTGCGCGGTGGAGCGGCTCTTCGACATCGCCGGGGCCGAACTCGGCGCCGTCACGGGCCTGGTCAACAACGCCGGGGTGACCGGGCCCCTGGGCCGTCTCGCCGACGCCCGCGCCGAGGACCTGCGGCGGGTGGTGGAGGTCAACCTGCTCGGGTACCTGCTGTGCTGCCGGCGGGCCGCGCGGGACATGGCGGAGGGCGGCGGCGGGGCCATCGTCAACGTGTCCTCGGCCGCCGCGACCCTGGGCAGCCCCGGGGACTACGTGCACTACGCGGCCACGAAGGCGGCGGTGGACGCGCTCACGGTGGGCCTGTCCAAGGAACTGGGGCCCGACGGCGTCCGGGTCAACGCGGTGGCGCCCGGCATCATCGAGACGGGGATGCACGCGGCGATGGGCGACCCGGAGCGGCCCGCCCGCGCGGCGGCGGGCATCCCGCTGGGGCGGCCGGGGCAGCCCGAGGAGATCGCCGGGGCCATCGCCTGGCTGCTGTCGGCCGACGCCTCGTACACGACGGGGACGGTCCTGCGGGTCGCCGGCGGCCGCTGAGCGGAGGCCCGGACCGGGCAATTGGCCCAGCGTGGGAAGCGGCCCGGACGTGGTTCCTCCGGTGACTACGCTCGGCGTCGTGATCATCTGGTTGAACGGGACCTTCGGCGCGGGCAAGACGACCACGTCGAGGGAACTCGTCGCGCGGCTTCCCCGGTCGAGGATCTTCGACTCCGAACACGTCGGTTTCATGCTGCGGCACGTCCTGCGGTCCGTGCCGGTCGAGGACTTCCAGGACTGGCCCCCGTGGCGGTCCCTGGTCGTGGAGACCGCCGTCCAGGTCCTCGACTACGTCGGCGGGACCCTCGTCGTCCCCCAGTCGGTGCTCGTGGAGGAGTACTGGGCCGAGATCCGGGCGGGGTTCGAGAAGGCCGGTGTGCCCGTCCGCCACTTCGTGCTGCACGCGGACCGGGAGACCCTGAGGCGGCGGATCGAGGCGGACGCCGTGGAGACGGGCGCCCGGCAGTGGCGGCTGGACCACCTCGACGCTTACGAAGCGGCCCGTCCGTGGCTGGGCCGGGAGGCCGAGTCGATCGTCACCACCGGCATCGCGCCGGAACGGGTCGCCCGGCTCGTCGCCGACCGCGTGGGGTGACGGCCCCGCCCCCTTCCGGGGACCTTCTCAGCCGAAGGCCGCGCGGGTGGCCGGACCGTAGGTCCCGCTCGGGTCGCCCTTGATGTCGCGGTCCCGCTGGAGTTGCGCCACGCCGCGCCGCGTCTGGTCGTCGTAGACGCCGTTCGGGGAGACGTACGTGAACCCCTGCCCGTAGAGCCGCTCCTGGAGGGCGCGCACCTCGGGCCCGCGGTCCCCCGGGCGCAGGGTCCCCGGCGCCCCGGCCGACGGCTTCGCGGCGGGTGCGCTCGGCCCGGGGCCGGCCGGGCGGGTCGCGGGCTCCCCCGACGGCCGGGCCCCGGCCGACGGGCTGCCCGGGGCGGCGGACGCCGAGGGCGTGTGCGAGGGCGCGGGCGCATCGGGCTCCCCGGCGCCGGGGCTGCGGGCGGGCAGCGCGGGCAGCGCCAGCCCGGGGTGCGGGACGCCGCCGGGGTCGGGCTCGGGTGCGGGGTCGCGCAGCAGGAACGCCAGTACGCCCGCCACCACGAGCGCGATCACCACGAGAGCCGCCAACGGCGGGCGGACACCCCGCCGGGCGGGCGGCCCGGGGTCACTGCCGCCGCCGGGCCTGGTGGCCGACGGCGACGCGGCGACCGGCCCGAGGGGCCGGGCGGACTCGGCCGCCCCGGGCGCCGGCGGCCCGAACACCGGCGAGGCGACGCCCCCCGGGCGGCCCGCCGGCGCTCCCCCGTCAGCGCCTCCGCCCGGCCCGATGGGCCAGACCGACGCCGCCGCACCACCCGCGGACGCGGGAACCGGATACGGCGCGGCCGCCCAGCCCGAGCCCGAGGACGGCATGGTCGACGCGGACACTCGGTCCTGGCCTGGGGACGGCGGTACCGGCGTCGGCCGCGTGGACGCCCCGCCCGCAGCCAGGTACGGCGAAGGCGTCATCGGCGGCGCCGATGCCCGGCCCGGGCCCGGGGACGGCACGGTCGGCGGCGTCGGCGCCGACGCCCGGCCCGGGCCCGCGAACGGCGATACCGGCGTCGGCCGCGCGGACGCCCCACCCGCAGCCGCGTACGGCGGAGGCGTCATCGGTGGCGCGGGCGCCCGGTGCGGCGGGGTCCCCGCCCGCGGGGCCGGGCGGGGCGAGGGGGGCGCCGCGTACGGGCGTATGAGGCTGTCGGCGTCGGGCTTGGGGCCGGTCTCGTCGGGGGGTGGGGTCATCGGTCGTCTCCCGGCACGGTCGGGGGCCGGTGCGGCGGTGCGAAACCGGCCCCCGTGCCGCCGGTCAGGCTCCGGGCCGCCGGGCGGCCGGGGCCGTGCCCGTTCCCGCGGCCGGCGCGGTGGCGCCGCCGAACGGGAGCGGGACCGTCGTGTCCGCTCCGACCGCAGCGGAGCGCCCGCCCGCCGGGGCCTTGGCGGCGGGCGAACCGCCCATCAGGGCCGGGCCGGGTGTGGAGCGGACGGCTGTCGACATTCCAGTTGTCTCCGAAGTGCGGCTCGCGGGGTGCCTCTTGACCAGGGGGCCTCCTGGCCGGGGCTCCTGACCGGACTCTTTCCGTCCGAAGCCACTCCGGTCAAGCCGGATGTCCGATCCGCCCCCATCCTTCCGTTCTGTGTGAGACGGCCCCGGCACCCCACGGCCCCGTTTCACCCGGACGCGTGAGCGGCGCCGCCCGGCCGCAGCCGACTACGGCATGGTGGTCGAATGCAGTTACGCCGGGCCGCCCTGCCCCTCTCCCTCCTGGCGCTCCTCGCGAGCGCGGGCTGTGTCGCCGCCGGGCCGGAGTCCGGCGTTCCGGGCCCGGCGCGCGGCTCCGTACCGCCCCTCGACTCCCCGGACACCCCCTCCGGCCCGCACCCCGCCCCCCTCCCCCTCGGCGAGCTCCCCGACGCCGACCCCGCCCCCTCCCCCACCCCCGATCCGCCGCCCGGTCCCCCCGAAGCGGCACCCTCCCGCGCCCCCCGCCCGGCGCAGCGCGCGCCGAAGCCCACCGTGCCGCGCCGCGCCCGCCCGCTCGGCCCCCCGCCCCCGCACACCCCGCACGTCCCCCGGCCGGCGCCCCCGGGCCCCCCGCGCGGGGACGAACTGTGCGCGGCGGCCGAAGGCGCGCTCCCCCCGTCCGTCGTGGACCTCTGCGTACGCCAGTACGGGCGGCAGACTTGACCCTCACACGGTGTCAGGCCGTCCACTGGAAGGCGTCATGTTCACCATCGGAGACTTCGCCAAGCACGGCCGGGTGTCGGTCCGCATGCTGCGTCACTACGACGCCCTCGGACTGCTGCGCCCGGCCCGTGTCGACCCCGTGACCGGCTACCGGTTCTACGAGGCCGGGCAGCTCGCCCGCCTCAACCGCGTCATCGCGCTCAAGGAGCTCGGCTTCACCCTGGACCAGGTGGGGGCGGTGCTCGACGAGAAGGTGAGCACGGAGGAGCTGCGCGGCATGCTGCGCCTGCGCCGCGCGGAGCTGGAATCCGCCGCGGCCGAGGCCGCCGCGCGCCTCACCCGGGTCGAGACGAGGCTCCGGACCATCGAGAGCGAGGGCACCATGCCCACCGAAGAGATCGTCGTGAAGAGCCTGCCGCCCGTCCGCCTGGCGGAACTCACGGGGGTGGCCGCCGGTTACGCCCCCGAGGACATCGGGCCGGTCATCGGTCCTTTGTACGAGGAGCTGTGCGCCCGCGTCGAGAGCGCCGGTGTCGTGCCGACCGGTCCGGGCCTCGCCCACTACGAGCCCGTTCCGGGCGGCGAGCCCGGCTCCGTCCTGGTGCACGCCGGGCTCCCCGTCGCCGGGGCCGTCCGTGCCGAGGACCTGGGCGGCGCGGTCCGGATCGTCGAACTGCCCGCGGTCGAGCGGGCGGCGACGGTGGTGCACCGGGGGTCCATGGACGGGGTGCTGGCGACGGCGCAGGCCCTGGCCCGGTGGATCGACGCGAACGGGCTCCGCTCGTCCGGGTACGCCCGTGAGCTCACCCTGGCCTGCCCCGAGGACCCCGGCCAGTGGGTCACCGAGCTCCAGGAACCCCTGACGCCCTGACGGCCCCCGGCCTCCGGGCAGCCCCGGACGGCCCGAGCCGGGCCGCGCGGGACACCGTGCGGCGGGTGCGCAGGGCCGTGCCCCGGCGGACCGTCCGCAGTCGGCGGGCGGTGGCGTGGCCGCGGCGGCGCCACTCGGCACCCGGCAGCCCGGCGCGCTGCCCGCCGCCGCTGATGAGGGCGTTGACCGGGGTGTGCGGGTCGGCGGCCAGCCCCTTGGCGACCAGCACGCCCACCACCAGCGGCGCGAGGGCGACGGCGAGCGCCGAGCCGGCGGCGCCCACGGTGCGCAGGCGGGGCCGGTGGCGGATGCCGGAGCCGGCGTCGGGTGCGGTGGCCGTCGGGGTGGTCATGACGCCATTCCAGCAGCGGCGGCGCGCCGGGGAATCGGCGCGCATACTCAGGCCGTTGCGCACGGAGTACTCAGACGAGTCAGACGAGGAGGGGGTGTTACGAGTGCCGCAACCGGACCCGGAACCGGCGGGGCGCGGCTTCGAGCCCGCGAGCGGTGACGGCCCGGAGCCGGCCGACGGCGGTGCGCGGGCCGCCGAGCTGCGCACCGCCTACGAGGGACTCATGCAGATCCGGCGCCTGCTGGGCGGCGGGGCGGACGTGCCCGCCCCGTGGGAGCTGCGGCTGATGCCCCGCGCGGTGGCCCTCGTACTGGAGGCGGCCGGGTTCCCGCCGTCGGCGGTGGACGACGGGGGACGGCGCTGCCGGACGGGCTACCGGGTGGCGGACGCGGGGCCGGGCCGGGTCGAGGTGTCCTGGCCGGGACCGCCGGGGAGCGGGGCCGCGCGGGAGGAGCAGGAGCGGCTGACGGCGTGCGCGGCGGAACTGGAGCGCCACGGCTGGGAGTGCCTGCTGTACCGGGGCCCGCGCGGCCGCCGTTTCCTGGAGGTGGAACCGCGCCGCTGACCCCCGCCGCATGCGCCGCGGGCCGCCGCGGAGGCCGGCCGGGGGGTTCCAAAGCGCCCCCGGCCGGCCCGCGTCACGGGGCGCCGAAGGTCAGCGTCAGCCGCGGAGTGCCCTCGTTCGCCGCGGCCTCGGAGGACCACAGCCACAGCGCGTCCGTTCCGGCGCCGGTCAGCGCCAGGCCGTAGGAGCCGCCGAGGGCGGCGGCGAGGGGCGCTGTGTCGAGTCCGGCGGTGTGGACCGCCGAGCCGTCCGGGATCCCCGGGAAACCGCCGAGCGCCCCGGATCCCAGGTCCGGGCGGTTGCGGTACGTGGTCCCGCCCTCCGTCCACGCTCCGGTGACCGGGACGACCGAGACGGCGTCCGCCGTGCCGGCGCCGGCCATGGTGCTGGTCTTCACGCTCAGCGAGGCCGCCTTGAGCACCGTGCCGGCCGGCGCGGCCGGCAGGGCGAAGCGCAGGTAGCTCGCGTACAGCGGGGTCCCGCGTACCGCCAGGGAGCCGGAGCCGCCGAAGTTGCCGTCCGGTGCGCCCGCGTTGGCGTACGTGTCCTCGGTGGCCGTGAGCTGGACGACGGTGTCGGCCGGGGCGGAGGCGAGGTCGTGGTGGCGCCGCACCTGCGCCGCGCTCAGCACGCCGGGGTAGACGGCCGTCTCGTCGATCAGGCCCGCGAAGTGGTCGCTCGCCGGGCGGTCGGGCCAGCCGTTGAGGTTGTCGTAGCCGACCCGCCAGTAGCCCGGGTAGTTCTCGTGCGTGGTGACATCGAGCGTGCCCTGCTGGGCGCCGTCCACGTACAGGGTCATGCCTCCCGGCCCCTGGGTGGCCACGACGTGGTGCCACGCGTTGTCGTTGTAGGCGGCGGTGGTGGTGATGGTGCGGGTGGCGCCGGTGTAGACGCCGTAGACGAGGCGGCCGTCGTCGGTCATGTAGACGTGCTTGTCGTACTGGCCGCTGCCGTCGGTCTGCCGGCTGCCGAAGCCGACCAGCTTCCCGCCCCGGGTGGTGCCGGTCTTGAACCAGGTCTCGATGCTGTAGGTGCCGCCGACGCTCTGCCGGCGGTCGCCGTAGACGTGGCCGGCCGTGCCGTTGAAGCCGATCGCCGTGCTCGCGCCGCCGACCGCGCCGGGTGACTGGCGCAGCGCGGGGGCGTCCTGGTGCACGCCCGCCTGGTCGCCGGCCGAGGAGTCCGCCACGTACGGGAGGGCGGTGTCGTCGTAGCGCCAGTACAGCTGGGCGCCGTCCGCGCGGACCTGGGTCGGGTACGCGTCCGCCGAGGTGGGGACGGTGACGGCGACGGTCCCCGAGGGGGCGCTGACGTTGCCCGCCGCGTCCGTCGCCGTCACCCGGTAGGTGTACGACCGGCCGGCCTGGGCGGTGGTGTCGGTCCAGGAGGCCTGCGGGCGCCGGAAGAACAGCGAGTCGGCGGTGACCGTGGCGATCGGGGTGGCCGCGCCGTCGCGGTAGATCCGGTAGGCGAGCGCGCTGTCGTCCAGGTCGAGGCCGGTGCGCCAGCGCACCTGGACCTCGCCGGGCCGGAAGGCGGCCGCGCTCGCGACGGGGGCGGTGGGCGCGCCCGTGTCGCCGGTGGCGGAGAAGCGGGTGAGGCTCTGCTGCGCGGCGCCGTTGACGGTGGTGAACTCGCCGCCGACCCACAGGTAGGGCGTGCCGGCCGTGGAGCCGACCGTCATCACGCGCGGACCGATGCCCTCGCCGATGCCGTCGTTGGTGTCGGGCGCCCAGCCCAGCTTGCCGACGGAGGTGGTCGGCTGGGCCAGGAGGTGGTGGCGCGGGCCGTCGGGGTATTCGCCGACGCTGGAGCAGTCGTGCGCGTGGGAGGCGCTGTAGAGCACGTCCTGGTATGGCAGGACCGCCTGGGTGGCGCCCAGGCAGGTGTCGCGCCAGCGCTGGCCGAAGTCGGACAGGTTCAGGGCGATGCGGCCGTCGAAGACCCCGCCGCCGGTGCCCTCGTTGCCGGTGTAGAAGCCGGTCGCGTCGGTGGCGATGTCCTTGACGACCGAGTTGGTCTCGATGAAGCCCGGATAGGACCTGCTGAGGGCGCCGCTCGTGGCGTCGGCGACGGCCAGGGCGTGCGTGTCCGTCCCGTTGACGGTGAAGAAGTCCCCGCCGAGCAGCACGTTCGCGCCGTCGGGGGTGACCTCGACGGCGCGGCCCGGGTCGTCGGCGTCGGCCCGGAAGGGGCGCAGGGTGCCGTCGGCGGCGTCGACCGCGGCGAAGCGCCGGCGGGGCTGGCCCGCGACGGTGAGGAAGTCGCCGCCCGCGTAGACGGTGTCGCCGGTGACGGCGATGGCTCGTACGGTGGCCGCGAAGGCGGGGCGGAAGGACGGCTTCACGGTGCAGGTCGCGACGTCGATGGCGGCGATGCTGGAGACCGGGGTGCCGTTGACGGCGCCGAAGTAGCCGCCCGCGTAGAGGGTCTTCTGGTCCGGCGAGAGGGTGAGCGCGCGGACGGTGGCGGTGCCGCTGCCGATGGTGAAGGACAGGGTGCAGGAGGTGGGGGCGCCGGTCGCGGCGTCGAGAGCCGCGAAGTTCACCGCCGGCCGCTCGCCGCCCGCGGCGCCCGCGGGCGGGCGGACGGCGGAGAAGGTGCCGCCGGCGAAGACCGTGCCGCCCGCCTCGGCGAGGGCCCAGACGATTCCGTTGGGCTGCCAGGTGGGCAGCGCGTCGGCGGTGAAGGCGACGGGCGGGGTGACGGCCGCCGCCGGCGGGACGGGGCCGAGGCCGACGAGCGCTCCGGAGCCGGCGAGGACCAGGGCGAGAGCGGCCACTGGTCCTCTGGATCTACGGGTGGATCTACGCATGAACCCCCCAGTTCGGTGTGCGTCACGGTGCGGCACGCGGGCTGCGGCGCACCGGCGTACGTGCGGGCTACGGGCGCACCCTAGGGCGGATCGGGGGTCCTGACATCGGACTTGACCCATCGCATGCGCAGCGGCGCCGGCCGCCGGACCGCTCGGCGTGCCGGGGCCGGGCAGCGGGGATAGGGTGAAAAAGGACGTCCAGGCCCCCGGGGCCGCCGTACGCGGACCGGATCCGGCGAGGCCGGGCGCACCTTCGCGCCGTACTTTCGCGCCGTCGGCGCGCGCCACCGCGATGTCCTCACCATCCCACCCGATGCTTTCCCGGCAAGGAGGGAACGCATGAATCGGCACGCTCGTTACGCACTGCTCGCCCCGCTTCTGGTGACCGCGGTGGCCATGCCGTCCACGATGGCGCACGCGGCGGCACCGGCCGCACCCGCCGCGGTCCCTGCCGCGGCCTGCGCGCTGGTGGCGGCGCCGAACACCAGTCCACAGGAGTTCGACCTGACGCTGACCGGCTTCAAGCCCAACCAGAACGTCAGGATCACCGGGCCGGAGAAGTTCAACGTCACCACCAACGGGCAGGGCACGTCCACGACCGAGGACGTCAAGAAGGGCAACTACACCGCCCAGCCCCACGGCCAGGGGCAGGGACAGGGCAACAGGTCGGTCAGCTGCAGCAAACCGGCCAGGGTGCCCACGTCCACCGTCAAGATCTCCGACGTGGACATCACGGGCGGAGCGACCACTCCCGATGTGGTCGACTGCTCGAAGCCGCAGAACGTCACGTTCACCGGCAAGCTGACCGGTACGGGCACCGGAGACATCGACGTCAACTGGTCGTCCGAAGGCAGGTCGGCCAACCCGACGGTGAAGTTCGCCGCCCCGAGCGGCACCACGACCTTCGTGGGGAAGTTCCCCGGCCGCCCGGCAGCCGCGGCCGCCGGACCGGCGGTCACGGCCACGCTCAAGGCCGGCAACGCCTCGGACTCCCTCAGCGTCACGCTCAAGTGCCAGCCCGGCACCTGACGCACACCCCCTCCCCCGGCCCCCTGCCTCCCGGCCCGCCGTGCGCGGGCCGGGAGGCGCGTGCGCCCGGTGTCCCTGCGGCGCTCAGCCGCCCGGCAGGGTGCGGCACAGCAGCGCCGCCGGGCCCGGGCGGGCGGCGGCGCGGGTGGTGAAGGCGATGCCCGCCGCGTACTCGGACGGCAGGCACTGGCCCTTGTAGTGGCCGGAGGCAAAATCGCCGCCGCCGGCGCCCGCCGGGCGGTTGTCGCCCCGGTCGAACCAGACCGTACGGCCGCCGCCCGCGGGCAGCGCGGTCTGCGCCGGGACGCACAGGGCCGCGGAGACCCGCTCGCCGCGCACGCTGTATCCGATGAGGAACTGCCCGGCCGGACACTGGAGTTTGGTGTATCCGCCGGCCCAGTCCCCGCCCGCCGGGACGTACTCCTCGTCGCGGACCACCGTCTGGCCCCCGGCCTCGGACCGCAGGCCGGAGGTCGAGCACAGGCCCCGGCCGCCGGTGTGGCTGAGGGCGGCCAGGCGAGAGCCGTCCGGGCAGACGGCCTTGCGGGCGCCGGTGTCCCAGTCCCCGGTGGCGCGGGTGCGCAGCGAGGCGTTGTGGTCCCGGTGGTCGGTGCTCAGCTGGTACCAGGCGGTGGTGGCGGGGACGGGTCCGGTGCGGCCGGGGGCGGTGGTGAGTGCCGTCCAGGGGCCGGTGCGCCAGTCGGCGGGGTCGAGGACTCCGGTGCGGCGGCCGGTGGTGTCGTAGCGGAGCAGGGCCCAGCTGTCGCCGCCGGGGGCGCCCTGCGCGGTGGTGCTCCAGCCGACGAGCGGCCAGTAGGCGAAGTCGGCGTCGGAGGCGGCGAGGTCGCCGGTGAGGTTCTGGAACCAGGCGCGCGGGGCGGTGCCGTTCTCGTCGGCGCCGGTGCCGAACTCGCTGATCCAGACGGGGGCGGTGAAGTGCGTCCCGGTTTCGGCGGAGACGAAGAAGGCCTGGTCGTAGAGGGTTTGGCGGAGTTCGGCGGGGGTCAGGTCCTGGTAGCGGGCGTCATGGGTCTCGCCGAGGCCGGTCGCGCCGCTGTGGCGGGGGCCGGTGTACCCGTAGAAGTGGGCGGAGTACACGAGCTTGCCCGAGACGACGAGGGTGTGGGAGAGCGTGCGCACGGGGGTGAGGACGGGCCGGCCGTGGGGCAGGCCGTCGAGGGGGATGCCGGTCCAGTTGATGCCCTCGATGACGATGAGCAGGTCGGGGTTGGCCTCGGTGAGGATCCGGTCGGCGGCCTCCTGGGCGGCGGCCTGCCAGTCGTGGGCGTCGCCCAGGCCCCAGTTGGGGTCGTCCCAGGTGTCGCGGCGGACCTCGTTGTAGAGGTCGGCGCCGACCACGCGCGGGTTGTCGCGGTAGCGGCGGGCGAGGAAGACCCAGTCGTCGGCCCATTGGGCGGTGGAACGGCCGCTGTTCCAGCGTTCGTTGCCGTCGAGGCCGCAGCACCAGCGGGTGGTGCCGGTGTGGTTGTTCAGGATGACGGCGAACCCGGCGTCGGTCAGGGCCCGTACGACGGCGTCGTAGACCTGGAGCGGGGTGCGGCCGCGCAGGGACGGGTTGGCGGCGACGGCGGCGTCCGGGACGGGGGTGGCGGTGTGGAGCATCTCGTTGGAGAAGGGCAGCCGGACGCTGTTGAGGCCGAGGGCCCGGAAGTCGGCGAGCAGGGCGGGCAACGCGGTGCGGTCCAGGCCCAGGGGGATGCCGTGGGAGTCCTGGCCCGCGTGATGGTTGGCGGGGTCGCCCTGGTCACCGGAGCCGTTCCAGGAGCCCTGGGCGCCGTCCCAGTTGCCGGAGCGCAGCCGGAAGCGGTCGCCGCGGGCGTCGACGATGTAGCGGCCCCGGGTGGAGAGCGGGGGCGTCCAGGGCGCGTCCACCGGGGCACCCGCCGACGCCGGGGCGAGTGGGACCGGTGGGGCGGCAGTGGCTAAGGCAGTGGCGGAGGCGGCCGGTACCGCGCCGCCCGCCAGGAGCAGCACGCTCAGCACCACCCGTACGAGGCTCTTCATGTCGGCTCCCGCCGGCTGTGGCCACCCGGTCCCGGGCGGCTGCGGCGACAAGTTACCGTCCGGTCCCCGGACAGGGAAGGCACGGAACACGGCCTCCGGAAAGGACCCTGGCGGAATGGTTTGCTCCGGCGTCCCGCCGGTCACCCTCCGGGCGGGAGCCGCCGCCCCCGGCGGGCGGCGGGCCCGCGGCGTACCGGCGCCGCGACCCGGGCCGCGGTATGCCGCCATCCCGGGCCGTGGTCGGCGACACTGGGGGGACCAGCAGGTTCGGGGGGCGTGATCGGAGGCTGTCGTGAGCACACCTTCCCCCATCCGGATCGCCGCCGTCCTGTCCACCGAACATCGCGGGCGGCTGATGTCCCATGCCCGTGAGGTGAATTTCCCCGAGGGCGCGCGGCTCTTCGACGAGGGCGGCCGGGCGCGGTCCTTCTGGATCGTGCGTTCCGGCACGGTGACGCTGGAGACCCCGGTACCCGGGCACCGGGCGGCCCCGGTCGAGAGCCTGGGACCCGGCGAGCTCGTCGGCTGGTCCTGGCTGTTCCCGCCGTACGTCTGGCAGCTGAGCGCCGAGGCGATGACCCCGGTCCGCGCCTACGAGTTCGACGGGCAGACGGTCCGGCTACTCATGGACGCCGACCCCGCCTTCGGCTCGGCCGTCGGGCACTGGGTGGGACGGGTCCTCGCGGTACGGCTCCAGCAGACCCGGACCCGGCTGCTGGACCTCTACGCCCCGCACCGGGAAACGACCCGCTGACGGCCCCGCCGACCACCCCGGAGAGCCCCGCGCGGCGCGCCAACCCCTTTCCAGGGGGTGTGTTCAGCCGATTCGGCGGGGCGCTCCCGCGCACGTCACGAGCACGGCACGGCTGCGGACTGCGCACACGTCCTCACGATCGGTGACGAGAAACAGCGGTACGAACGGGCGTTCACGCTGCGGATCGGCAAGACTCCCGTCCGTTATCCGAAACACCGACCCGAGGAGTGTTCGAAATGCGGTCCATCACCAGGAGTCTGGGACTGGCCACCGGAGCCATGGCGCTCACCGCCCTGACGGCGCTGGCCGGCACCGGCGCCGCCGACGCGGCTCCGACCGGTACGCAGAGCCTGTACGCACCGTCCGCGCTCGTGGTCAGCGTGACGGCCGGACCGGACGCCGCGAACGGTACGGTGCTGCGCGCGGTGACGCTGGTGTGCGCGCCCCGTCCCGGTGGTACGCACCCCGAACCCGCCGCCGCCTGCGCCGAGTTGAAGGCTAACGGCCCTGCCCTGGACCCCCTCACCGCGCCCCGCCCGAACATCAGGTGCACCCGGGAGTGGAACCCGGTGACCGTCACCGCCGACGGCGTGTGGCAGGGGCGCCGGCTGAGCTACACGTACACGTTCGCCAACCCGTGCGGGCTGCACGCCAGCACCGGGACGCTGTTCGGCGTCTGACGCCCCGGAGCGGCGGCCCGTGACCCGGGGCCCCGCACCACGGTGTGCCGGGCGGCGACGTGCGACCGCCACCCGGCCTCCGCCCGCGCCGGGCCGCCCGGGCGTCAGCCCAGTTCGAGGCTGGTGACCCCGTACAGGCCGGCGGTGTCCACCTCGGGCGCCGGGCCCGTGTACATGCGGGCCGTCTCGAAGGACGGGGTGAGCCCGAGCCCGGCCAGCAGGGTGGCCGCGGCCGGGTTCGCGTCGGGTGCGTCCACGGACACCTCCCCGCCGGGGACGCACCCGGCCAGCCGCCGCACCAGGGCGGCGGCGACCTCCGGGGTGGCGGCGTACAGCGGGCCGATCCGGGCGGGGCCCTCGCAGGGGCGGATCACACCGAGCCCCTCGATCCGCCCGTCCCGGACGGCGGCCAGCGCGGTCCGGCCGGGCAGGGCGGTCCAGGCCGAGAGGAACGCGTCGCGGGGGGCCGGGAAGAACCGCCGGTCATAGGCGGCGAGCCGGGCGAAGGGCAGCGTGGCCGCGTCCACGGTCTCCACCGCCCCGTCGTCCCCGCCGGCGCTCGGGACCCCCTCGAAGCGGAGGTTCGTCCAGGCCGGACGGAAGCCGGACTTGCGGTAGTTGGCCTGCTGCTCGACCACCCCGTCGAGCCCGGTGAGCCGCCCGGCCAGCCGCTGCGTGGCGGCGTCCCACAGCCTGATCCCGTACCCCCGCCCGCGCAGATCTGGGCGGACGATGTAGTGCCCGATGAAGCCGAAGGCGTCCCCGTAGCGGACGGCGGAGACGCAGGCCACCGGGTCACCGTCGAGCCGCCCGACCAGGAAGCCCTCGGGGTCGGCGACCGCGAAGGCGAAACGGTCGGTGAGCCCGGGGTTCCAGCCCTCCGCGCCGGCCCAGTCCCGGATCAGTGCCATGTCGGACGCGCTCGCACCGGTGATCTCGAATCCCGTCATGCCCGGTGTTGTACCAGACGAGGGCAGCGTGCGCAGGAGTGCGCATCCGGCCCCCGCCCGACACGGGGGCGGCGCGGCTCAGCCCGCGCAGATCACGTCGTCGAGCTGGATCGGCACGGAGTCCAGGCGTACGTACGCGGTGAAGGTGTCGGTCGCCCCCGATCCCCAGAAGGTGGTGACGGTGGCCCAGCCGACGCGCGCCGACTGGGCGACGGTGGCCGGGCCGACGGCGATGTGCCGCGGGCGGTCCTGGGCGCAGAGCAGCACGTCGAAGTCGGGGGTGCGGTCCTGCTTCTCCTTCAGCTGCTGCGAGATCCGCAGGGTGCGGTAGGGGCCGGTGGGGCCGTGCTCCCCGTAGAAGGTGCGCAGGAAGCGGGTGATCTCCCCGGCGCTGTGCCGGTGGAGGTGGCGCAGCGGGCCCCGGTCGTCGGCGGGGGCGGCGGCCCGGGACGGGGAGGCGAGGAGGGCGGACAGGACCGCGGACAAGGCGAGGAGCAGGGCGCCGGAGCGGCGGGGCGTGAGCGTCATGTCCGGGTTGTAGCGGCTCGTCCGGCCGTACCGGCAGGGGCGCGGCGCGGGCTCACTCCGGTGGGCGCGGAGATTCACCGCAGGGAACGTCCCTCCCCGCTGCCGACCGGCCCCGGACCTCGCGAAATCGGGTCGCGGGCCGCGCGGGTGGCTGCGTAGGGTCGGCGCATGGGGAAGCCGCTCGTCGCAGTGTTCAGTGGGGCCGGGATGTCCACCGATTCGGGGATCCCGGACTATCGGGGGCCACAGGGCCTGTGGCGGCGCGAGCCCGGCGCCGAGAAGCTCGTGACGTACGCGTACTACATGGCCGATCCGGAGGTCCGCCGCCGGTCCTGGCTGATGCGCGCCGAGGTGTGGGCGGCCTCGCCGCGGCCCAACGCGGCGCACCTGGTCGTCGCCGAGCTGGAGCGTGGCGGCACTCCGGTCCGGGTGATCACGCAGAACGTGGACGGGCTGCACCAGCTGGCCGGGATGCCGGCGCGCAAGGTGTTCGAGCTGCACGGGTCCGCGCGGTCGGTGGTCTGCACCCGCTGTCATGCCCGGTCGGGGCTGGACGAGGCGCTGGCCCGGGTCGCCGCCGGGGAGCCGGACCCGGACTGCCGGGCCTGCGGCGGGATCCTGAAGACGGCGACCGTGATGTTCGGCGAACGGCTGGACCCGGAGGTGCTGGCGCAGGCGGTGGCCGTGGCCAAGGGGTGCCACGTCTTCATCGCGGTCGGTTCGACCCTCCAGGTGCAGCCCGCCGCCTCGCTCGCCGGGATGGCGGCGCGGGCGGGGGCCCGCCTGATCATCGTGAACGCCGAGGAGACCCCGTACGACGCGCTGGCCGACGAGGTCGTGCGCGAGCCGATCGGCACCGCCCTGCCGGCCCTGCTGGCCCGCCTGTCGGCCGGTTCGGCCTGACGGGCCGCCCGTCGCCGGGCCGGCGGGCGCCGGGCCCCGGTACGGCCACGCCTCGGGTCCGGGAAAGACCCGAGCCCGGCCGTCGGGCCCTCAGCCGGCGTCGGCCGCGCGGCGCATCTCCGCCACGTCCAGCTTCTTCATCCGCATCATGGCGGCGGTGGCGCGGGCGGCCCGCGCCGGGTCCGGGTCGCAGACCAGGTCGAGCACCTCCTCCGGGGTGACCTGCCAGGACACCCCGAACCTGTCCTTCACCCAGCCGCAGGCGGACTCCTCGCCGCCGTCCCTGGTCAGCGCCGCGTAGTAGTAGTCGGCCTCCGCCTCGTCCGCGCAGCGGATCTGGAAGGAGACGGCCTCGGAGAAGGTGAACTGCGGGCCGCCGTTGAGGGCGACGAAGCTCTGCCCGTTGATCTCGAAGTCGACGAACAGCACCTCCCCGGCCCCCGGGCTCTGCTCCGGCGAGGTGGAGCGGCCGATCCGGCCGGTCCTGCCGTCCTTGAAGACGGACAGGTAGTAGTCGACGGCGGCCTCCGCGTCGCCGTCGAACCACAGACAGGTGGAGAAGCCCTTGCCGGCCATGACTGCCTCCCGAGGGGGATGAACGGTGCGGGCGGCGGCTGCCGGCCCACACCCCTACAGACCGGTTCCGCGCCCGGAACTCATCGGCGGGCGCGGAACCTGTCCGTACGTTCACCCCTGCGGGCTACGTTTCGAGCTACATGTCGGGCCGCGCTTCGAGCATGCGGTCGACGATCCGCTCCGTGGCCCGGCCGTCGTCCAGGTCGCAGAACTCCTCGCGGAACGCCGCCCGCGCCGCCGCGTACTCGGCGCCCACCGCGTCGGCGTCGCGCACGGCAGCGATCAGGCTTTCGGAGTCCTTCAGCAGCGGTCCGGGGGCCTTGGCCTCCAGGTCGAAGGTGAAGCCGCGCAGGGTGTCGCGGTAGTGCTCCAGGTCGTACGTGAACAGCAGGATCGGCCGGTCCGTCAGCGCGAAGTCGAAGAGCGCGGAGGAGTAGTCGGAGATCAGCACGTCGGCGACGAGCAGCAGATCGGTGGTGTCGGGCCAGCGGGAGACGTCGAGGACGAAGCCGTCGCGCACGCCCTCCCGGACCTGCTCCCCCACCTTGTGGTGGCCGCGTACCAGCAGTACGTGGTCCTCGCCGAGCGCGCGGCGGGCCGCGTCCAGGTCGATCCGCAGGTCGAGCTTGTAACCGCCGGTCCAGCCCAGGCGGTTCTCGCGCCAGGTGGGCAGGTACAGGACGACCTTCTTGCCCTCCGGCAGGCCGAGCCGGCGCCGGACCTCCGCGATCCGCGCGGCGTCGGGGCGCAGCAGGGCGTCGGCGCGCGGGCTGCCCGTTTCCACGACCGGGCCGTCGTAGCCGAGGGCCCGCTTGAGGATGGGAGTGGCGTACGAGCTCGGGGAGGCGAGCAGCGACCACTGGGCGGCGTCGTGCCGGAGCCCTTCGAGGACCTCGGGGCTCGTGTAGTAGTCGTGCGTGAAGTCGTAGCCGATCTGCTTCAGCGGCGTGCCGTGCCAGGTCTGGACGACCGTCTGGCCGGGGCGGCGGAAGAAGGGCAGCGGGACGCTGTCGTTGACGACGTAGTAGCGGGCGCGGGCCAGGGCGTCCCAGGCCTCCAGGCTGTCGTACTGGACGGCGCGCGCGGTCGGCGGGACTTCGGCGCGGCCGTCGCGCACCAGCCAGACGTGCTCCAGCTTCTCGCCGCGGCGCAGGAGTTCCTCGTGGATGGCGCGGGGCGAGTCGCCGGCGCCGTTCCCCTGGAAGGTGTCGTAGACGACCATGTCCTTGACGGGCAGGGCGCGCTGGGCCGGGTACGTGACGTCGCGGGCGACGCGCTGCGCGTAGTGCGAGCGGTCGTGCGGGCTCAGGAGCGGGTCGCAGACCAGCGCCATCCGGTCGTGCAGGCGCGCCTCGACGCGCATCCGGCGGCCGAGGACGGTGATCGGGTGGGGTCCGGAGGTCAGGACGGGCGCCGCGAGCTGGACGTGCACGCCCCGGTCGACGCCGAGCAGCCCGGCGGTGGAACCGCCCTGGGCGGCCGGGCGCAGCGTGGGCCACCAGCGGCCCGCCGGGAGGCTGGTGCGGCCCGCGTACGGCTCGGGGAGGACGGGCTCGAAGGTGGCTTCGAAGCGGTCGCCGTCGCGGGTGACGGGGTAGCTGAACTCCATGCCGTACTGGTTGTGCAGGACCAGTTCGTACGCCTCGTCGGCGGTGGAAGCGGGCGCGCGGAAGCTGCCCCCCAGGGTCAGGGTGCCTTCGCGGGCGGTGACCGAGTCGACGAGCGGCGGCGAGGGCTGGACGGAGAGGACCAGGTGGCCGCTCATGCCGCGCTTGGCGAAGACGGTGCGTTCGGCGGGGTCGTCCGGGAGGGGGGCGACCAGGCCGGTGAAGCCGCCGCGCTCGTCGTGGGCGAGGGGGTGACGGGTGCCGTCGCCGCCGACCACGGCCAGGTTCCAGGCCTCGGGGCTCCAGGTGCCGGGCTTGCGCAGGGGTACGGCGGCCAGGTCGGCCAGCGGCACGACGGCGGTGAAGGGGATCCGGCCGCCGGGGCCGGCGGCGGTGGTGGTGAGCGGGAAGGTGAGGACGGTTCCGCCGTGCTTGGCCTGCAGGGTGGCGTCCGCACCGGCCTCGGCGGCCAGTTCGCCCGTCAGCTCCAGGGCGTCGGCGGTGGCACGGACGTCCAGGACGCGGGCGCGGACGATCTCGACCTGGACGGTGAGGACGTTGTTGACGGTCGGCAGGATGCGGACGTCGGGGGTGGCCCAGTAGGCGGGCGGGGTGAGTGCGCTATCGTGCTCGCCGCCCTTGAGGCGGGCCCGGTGCAGACCTCCGGCACCGGTGACGGCGATGGAGGTGGACCATATGCCCTCGCGCCACTTGCCGCCCGACTGGAAGACGGTGGGGTCGACGACGGCGCTGAAGCCGGCCCAGTCCGCGTGCCGCAGGGCGAGGTGCGGGCTGTTCACGGTGGCCATCGGGGAGGCGACGGTACGGGTGTTGACGACGGTGCGGCGGCGCTTGCCGTTCTCGCGGAAGATCAGCATCTTGCGCGAGCCGAGGCGGCTCTCCGCGCCCAGGTGTCCGGGCAGGGCGTAGCCGCGCAGCAGCAGCTTGCCGTCGCTCCAGGCGGCCTGCTCCAGCCGGCTCACGACGCGGCGTTCGCGCGGGCCGAGGGTCAGCAGCTTGGCCGGAACGGGCGCCTTGAGGAAGGGGTAGTCGGCCTGCGGGCGGGCCAGGCCCTTGACCGGGACGCTGTAGGTGAAGTCCCGCTGGTGCTTGAGGAGGGCGATGAACTCCTCGACGCGGCCTTCGCGGGCCAGGTAGGCCTTGAGCCGGTCGGCGACGGTGAGGTCGTTCCAGGGGTCGGTGCCGATCTCCCGGATGAGGCCGCCGACTTCCTTCACGAAGGCGGCGCGGAAGTCCGGGCCGCCTTCGGCGACGTACTTGTAGATGAGGGGGAGTTCCTCGCTCAGTACGTTGCGGTCGTACTCGCGCAGGTACCGGGCGTACTTCTCGCCGGACTTGCCGAGGAGGGCCTCGCGGACCAGGCGGACCGAGGTCACGCGGTCGATGACGGAGACCGGGTCGGTGGAGCGCTGGGTGATGGAGCGCTCTCCGGTCTCGCGGACCCGCCAGTGGTAGACGACGTCGCCGATCACGTCGACGCTCTTGGCGAAGTAGTGCGCGGGGATGCTGACGGGGGCGTCCTCGTAGAGGATGCCCTCCGGGTAGGCGAAGCCGTGCTCTTCCCAGAAGCTGCGCCGGTAGACCTTGTTCCACGCGGTGCGGTCGGTGACCAGCGCCGGGAACTTGGAGATGTGGGTCTTCAGCCGGGTGTTCGCGAATGCGAGCCGGTGGCCCCAGGACTGCTGCATGCCGACGGAGCGGAAGCGCCTGACGTTGCCGGCGGCGAAGTCGGAGCCGGTCTCGTCGAGGGCGGCGATCAGGCGCTCGTACGCGTACGGGGGCATCGTGTCGTCGCTGTCGACGAAGGCCACGTACTCGGTGCCCTCGGCGGCGTGCCGGAAGCCTACGTTCCGGGCGGCGCCGAGGCCCGCGTTCTTCTGGAGGACCACCCGGAACCGCTGGTCACGCTCCGCGAACGCCTGAGCGAGGGCGGCACTCGTGTCCGTGGACCCGTCGTCGACGATCACGACCTCGAAGTCGTCGAACGTCTGAGCGGCGAGGGACTCCAGGCACTCATCGAGGTAGAGCTCGACGTTGTAGACGGGGACGACGATGCTCAGGCGCGGGGGCATGGGTGGCGGGTTCTCCAGCGTTTTTTGCTCTGTCGATGAGTTGATGATCAGCTGATTACAGCATCTTACTCTGTAACAGGATGATAAAGTCCGCCCATCACGGACATATACCCGGGGCCGCCGGGGCGGACGACAAAGATTCAGCCGCCCGCCACCGCGCCGTCGCGGCTCCCTCGGATGTCTCAGATCTCCAGTTCGGCTTCGATCTTCTTCAGCTGGTGCCGCGCCATCGCGAGGTTGGCCCGGCCGCGGTCGAGCGCGAGGTAGAGGAAGAAGCCGCTGGTGCCCCTCGCCTTCATCAGCCGGATCAGGTGGTACTGACTCCCGAGCGTGATCAGGATGTCCTCGATCTCGTCGTTCAGGCCGAGCATCTCCATCGCGCGGACCTTGGCGCGGACCACGTCGGTGTTGCCGGCCGCTGCGACCGAGAGGTCCAGTTCCTTGCCGCCGCCGATGGTGCCGAGGGCCATGCCGCTGCCGTAGTCGACGAGCGCGGCGCCGATGGCGCCGTCGATGGTGGTGGTGGCTTCCTTGAGGGCGGTCTCGACGTTGACCATGAGGGGTTCCTCTTTCTGCTGGGGCGGTTGCCGGGACGGGACGGGCTGAGGTGCCCGCGTTTGCTGGGCGAAAAGACGGAAGAAGAGCGGAAGGAAGGGGGAGGGGTACGGAAACGGGCTCAGGACGCCGGGCCGAGCTGAGCGGACGGCAGGGCCGGGGGCTGAGCGGGGGCCTGGGCAGGGGGTTGAGCGGGCGGCGGCGGGACCGGGCCCGGACCGCGCCGGCCGAGGCTGTGGTCGATGAGCTCGGTGATCCGCAGGCTGGAGCGGCGGGCCTCCAGATGGAGGCGGCCGACGTTGACGCGCGGCTCCGCGATCAAGGTCAGCACCGCCGCCTCGCCCGCGGCGTACGTGGCCACGTACCCGTGCTCGCCGCGTACGAGGAGTTCCCGGAAGCCGCCCTGGCCGGTGCAGTCGCTGAGCCGCTGGGCGACGCCGAGCGCGGCCGCGGTGAGCGCGGCGACGGACTCGGCCGCGGTGGCGGCGCTGTCCTGGGCGAGCACCAGCCCGTCGGCGCTCGCGGCGAGGGCCCCGGTGAGCTGGGGCACCCGGGCCCGCAGCCTGCGGAGCTCGGCGAGTATCTCGGCTTCGGCCTCCGCGGGGACCATCGCCGTACTCATGTCGGCGCTCCTGCCTTCGGGCATCCTCCGCTCGGTGCGGTCGGTTCGCAGAACAGGTCGCATCGGGAGCCTCACAGGCTTGCCTCCAGTGCGTCGCGTAACCGGCGGAGCAGAGCCACGTCCGGGGATTGGGCCTCAGTGATCCAGGCGGGCAGGGGCGGGACCGTTACGGGGGCCGGCCGCGTGTGCGGGGTCTCGACCAGGCCCGCGGCGGCGAGTCTTCGTACGTCGAGCAGGGTGTGGAAGGCGGGCCGGCCGAGCGCCCAGGCCAGGTCCGCAGGGGTGCGTACGCCGTCCGCCTGGCCCAGCAGGATCCGCTGCCGGGCGGTGACCGTCTGTCCGGGCGCGGCCGGCCGGGGCACCACCGGGCATATGTCGAGCAGCGGGTACGGCCACACGGCGTCGAGCAGCTCGCGGCGGCGGCTGGTCTCGCGCTCGACGGCGGCCGCCGGGACGGAGCGGACGGAACCGATCCAGTGGGTCGCCCCGCGCCGGAAGCGGGAGGGCCCGCTGCCCGGGGAGAGCGCGAAGAAGGCGGCGTCGAAGATCGCGGCGAGGTGGCAGATCTCCAGCTCGCCGCCGGCGAGGCCGCCGCTGTCGACGAGGAAGCGCGCGACCTGGCGGCGGGCGCCGGCCTGGTTCACGGCCTCCTTCCAGCGTTCGGGGGCGAGTCCGCCGCCGGTGGTGAGCAGGACGTCGAGCCCCGGGGTGGCGGGGCTCTCGGCGTGGACGATGCGGCCGTCCTCCAGGAAGAGGGTGCCGCGGTCGCGGAGCAGGGCGCCGGTGGCGCGTTCGGCGGCGAGGCGGGTGAGCAGCGGGGAGACGGCGGTGGTCATCTGAGCACGAGTCCTTCGGCCAGTGCGCGGAGCCTGTGGCGGGCGAGGGCGAGGTTGCCGTCGGTGCGGTCCAGCCACAGGTGGAGGAAGACGCTGCTGTCGAAGCTGGTCTCGACGAAGCGGAGCACGTGGTAGCCGGTGCGCGTGGTGACGATGAGGTCTTCCACGGGTGGCCCGGCGGCCGGCGGGCCGCCGGCGGAGCCGGGTTCGCCCGCGGCGGGCGCGAAGGACTCGTATTCGGCCGCCGCCCGGGCCAGTTCGGCGGTCTCGGCGGCGGTGGTCTCGTGGTCGCCGACCGGCGAGTCACCGGCGGTGCCGAGGGCCAGTCCGCTGCTCCAGTCGACCAGCGCGGCCCCACGGGCACCAGGCAGGGCCATGGCTTCGAGCAGGCATTCGTCGATCCCGGGCACGCGGGCTCCCCTCCCGGCCGCACGTGCTGTGTGCACGTCCTACGGCGCGACCAGAAGGGAACTTACTCAAATTCCACTGCCCGAAACGGCGTTCTGGCATTTTCCGCTGGAACATGCGCGGTAGCACGTGACAGCTTGGCCGGATCGCATCCGTTTCTGATCAAGAACGCGATCGAGGGGGACGGCCGAGGCGTCCCGCCGCCTCCATCCTGCCCGAAACGGAGCCCGGCCGGGCCGGTCGTCCGCCACTTCACCGGGTGAGCAGCCGCTCCGCCATCACCCCGAGGAGGCGGTCCGCCGGGTGGGCGGCGGTCATCCCCGGCAGGGTCAGGTCGTCCAGGTGCAGGCCGAGCATGGCGAAGTAGAGGAGCAGGACGCCGTCCCGGTCCCCCGGCAGGCCCGCGTCCAGGTGCCCGGCGATGTTCGCCTCCAGCTCCGCGCCCAGGAACCGGGCCAGTTCCTCCTGGAGTTCGGGCCTGCGGGTGGCCTCCAACCGCAGCTCCAGCACGGCGATCTGCACGCTGCGCTCGCGGCGCAGCCGTCCCAGGAGCCGGCGGAGCAGCTCCTCGGTGTCCGGCGGGCCCTCCAGGTCGGCGGGGCCCGGGGTGAGGCGTTCGCGGGTGCGGTGCAGGATCTGGACCAGCAGCTGGCCGCGGTGGGCGAAGTAGTTGGAGGCGGTGCCGGTCGGCACCCCGGCCTCCTTGTCCACGGCGCGCAGCGTCAGACCCCGTGAGCCCTCGCGCGCCAGCACTTCGATGGCGGCGTCGAGGAGGGCGGCGCGGCGTTCCGGATTCTGGCGCATAAGGCATCCCTGGGGTCGGGGGGTGTCGGGGGCCGGCAGGAGCCGGCGGAGCCCGACCGGGGCCGGCGAGGGGTCCCGCACGAAAGCACTGCATGCGCAGTACTCCGCACACGCTAGCGGACCTTGGCGCCCCGGCCCCTCCCCCGCACCCCCTCGCCCGTGTCACCCTGCCCGTCATGGAGCGGATCATCGAGGAGATACGCGAGGACCTGAACCGCCGGATCGCCGTCGCGGCGGACCGGCTCACCGACCGGACGCTGACCGAGGATCCCGCCTACGCCGCCCTGCTCGGGCGGGCCGAACTGCGCGAGCGGATCCACCGCACCCTGCACCAGGCCGTCGAGGGCCTGGTCCGTGCCACCCGGGGGCAGCCGGCCGAACTGGCCGACGCCCGGGACACCGGCGCGCTGCGGGCCGGCCAGGGGGTGCCGCTCGCCTCCGTGCGCCGGGCCTACCGGCACGGCGGGCGACTGCTGTGGCAGTCCCTGACCGAGGCGGTGGCCGCCCACGACCGGGCACAGCTGCCCCGGCTGCTGCCGGCGGCGGTGGTGCTGTGGGACGTACTGGACCAGATGACGGACGCCGCGTCGGAGGCGTACCTGCGGGTGGAGGCCGAACGGGGCGAGCGCGACCGGGAGTTGCGGGCGGCCCTGCTCGACACCCTGCTCGACGGCGACACCCCGGCCACCGGGGCGGAGGCCGCCGCCGCCCGGCTGGGACTGCCCGGGCGGGGCCGCTTCGCCGTGATCGTCCTCGCGGCGTCCGGTCCGGCCGCGGCCGGACCGGACGGCGCCGGGGCGGGCGGCGGCGCGAGACCCGGCGGCGCCGGGGACGGACCCCGCGTGTGGTGGCGGGTGCGCGCCGACGGGGAGACGGGCCTCGCGGAGCTGGGCCACCATCCGCCGGAGTCGTTACGGACCCTGCTCGCGCCCCTCGCGGTGCGCGCCGGAGTCAGCCCGGTGGTGGCGGCCCCGGCCGAGCTGGCCGGGGCCCGGCGGCTCGCGGCCCTCGCCCTGCGCACCGCCCCGGCGGCGGCCGGGCCCGGGACCGTACTGCTGGACGAGCACCTGCCGGCGGCGCTGGTGGCGGCCGACCCCGCGCTCGCGGCCCGGCTGCGCCGGGTGGTGCTGGGGCCGGTGCTGGCGCTGGCGCCGGAGGACGGCCGGGTGCTGCTGGACACGCTGGGCACCTGGCTGGCCTGCCGGGGCTCGACCACGTACGCGGCGCAGCGGCTGTACTGCCACCGCAACACCGTCTCCAACCGGCTGCGGCGCCTGGAGCGGCTGACGGGCCGGGTCCTGTCGGACCCGGCGCACGTGGTGGAACTGGCCCTGGCCCACGCGGCGGTGCGGCAGCGCCCCGCCCCCGCTACGCCTCCTGCGGCTGTGCGGGATGCGCAGGCTGCGCCGACTCCAGCAGGTACGGCACGTCGATCACCGCGACGCCCGGGGTGAACAGCAGCCGCGCCTTGAGCCGGAACGCGTTCTGGTTGTGCAGGGGCTGCTCCCACCAGTGGCCGACGACGTACTCGGGGATGACGACCGAGAGCATGTCCGTGCCCTCGGCCGCGGCCTCCTCCTCCACCCACGCCAGCACCGGTGCGACCACTTCGCGGTAGGGCGAGTGCAGGATCTTCAGCGGGATCCCCGGATCGTGCGCGGCCCAGGCCTCGCGCAGCCGCTGCGCCCCCTGCTCGTCGGAGGCGACGGAGAGCGCGGTCAGGGTGTCGGGCCGCAGCCCCTCCGCGTAGCCGAGGGCCTTGAGGGTGGGGGCGTGGATGGAGGAGACGAGGACGACGACGTGGTGGCGGGCGGGTTTGCGGGGCCTGACCCCGGGCGGGACGGAGACCTGCTGGGCCACGGTGTCGTAGTGGCGGCGGACGCCCTTCATGCCGAGGAAGAGGAGGGGCATGGCGATGACGACCAGCCAGGCGCCGTGGGTGAACTTGGTGATGAGGACGATGACCAGGACGACGGCGGTCATACAGGCGCCGACCGCGTTGATGGCGAGCCGGCGGTGGATGTGGACGCGTTCGGCGCGGGGTGTGTCCGGTGAGGCGAGCACGCGCCGCCAGTGCCGGACCATGCCGGCCTGGGAGAGGGTGAAGGAGACGAAGACGCCGATGATGTAGAGCTGGATGAGGCGGGTCAGCTGGGCGTCGAAGGCGACGATCAGGGCGATGGCGGCGAGGGCGAGCAGGACGACGCCGTTGGAGTAGACGAGCCGGTCGCCGCGGTTGAAGAGCTGGCGGGGCGCGTACCGGTCCCGGGCGAGGATCGAGGCGAGCATGGGGAAGCCGTTGAAGGCGGTGTTCGCGGCGAGGACGAGCACGCCGGCGGTGACGGCCTGGAGCAGGTAGAAGAGGAAGTGCCAGTTCCCGAAGGTGGCGCGGCCGATCTGGGCGAGGGCGGTGGACATCGGGGTGCCGGGGGGCAGGCCGAGTTCGGTGGGGTCGGCGGCGACGTGCACCTGGTAGGACATGGCGAGGGCGGTGATGCCGACGAACATCGTCACGGACAGCACGCCCATGGCGGCGAGGGTGGTGGCCGCGTTCTTCGCCTTGGGCTTCTGGAAGGCGGGGACGCCGTTGCTGATGGCCTCGACGCCGGTGAGGGCGGTGCAGCCGGAGGCGAAGGCGCGCAGCACGAGGAACACGAGGGCGATGCCGGTGTAGGTGCCGGCGGCGGTGATGGGCAGATGGGCGGATTCGGCCCGGATGGTGTCGCCGGTCGCGAGGCGGACGGCGGCGAAGGCGAACATCACGTAGATGACGAGGACGAATCCGTAGGTGGGGAGGGCGAAGACCCGTCCCGATTCCCGGACGCCGCGCAGGTTCATCAGGGTCAGCAGCACCACGAAGGCGACGGACAGGGCGACTTGGTGGTCGCTGAAGGCCGGGATCGCGGAGGTGATGGCGGCGACCCCGGAGACCACGGAGACGGCGACGGTCATCACGTAGTCGACGAGGAGGGCGCTGGCGGCGGTGAGGGCCGCGGTCGGACCGAGGTTCTCGGCGCTGACGACGTACGCGCCGCCGCCTCCGGGGTAGGCGTGGCAGGTCTGCCGGTAGGAGGCGACGACGACCACCAGCAGGAAGACGATGGCGGTGGCCGCGTACCACGCCAGGTGGAGCAGCGCGACTCCGCCGAGGGCGAGGATCAGCAGGATCTCCTCGGTGGCGTAGGCCACGGAGGAGAGCGGGTCGCTGCAGAAGATGGGCAGGGCGAGCCGTTTGGGGAGCAGGGTCTCGCCCAGGCGCGCGGTGTCCAGGGGCTCACCGACCAGCATGCGTTTCAGATTGATACGCCTCATTACGGCATGATCGTCCATGTCTGACCGATTTGCCGGGAACCGGGCCGCCCGTTCGGCCCAGTGGCGATCATGTCCGTGCGCTGCGATGGTGATCACGTCGGTTGCCCGTGCGCTTCGGGCACGGGCCTCCGCCCGAGCGAAGGAGAACGGCCATGGACGCTTCCGTCTACCTGGCCTACGACTACCCGGTCCTGGGTGCCTTCTGGACCGTGATGTGGATCTTCCTGTGGGTCATGTGGCTGATCCTGCTCTTCCGCATCATCGTGGACATCTTCCGCGACCACGAGATGAACGGCTGGCTGAAGGCCCTGTGGCTGCTGTTCGTCCTGATCATCCCGTTCCTGGGCGTCCTCGTGTACGTGATCGCCCGTGGCAAGAACATGGGCAGGCGCGAGATCAAGCACGCGCAGGAACAGCAGCAGGCCCTCAACAACTACATCCGGGAGACCGCCGGGACGACCGGCAAGAACACGACGGAGGAACTCGCCAGGCTCTCCGAGCTCAAGGCCAAGGGCGACCTGACCGAGGCGGAGTTCCAGCTGGCCAAGCAGAAGCTGCTGGCCTGAGGGCGCCGCCCGCCCGAGGGCGCCGTGCCACGGCGGGCGCCCCCCGGTCCCGGGCCGTCACATCCGGGCGGCGGCGCTGCGGATGGCCTCGCGGATGCGGAAGTAGGTGCCGCAGCGGCAGATGTTGGCGATGGCGTCGATGTCCGCGTCCGTGGGCTCGGCGGTCCGCTTCAGCAGCGCCACCGCCGCCATGATCTGGCCGGGCTGGCAGTACCCGCACTGGGCGACGTCCTGCTCCAGCCAGGCCTCCTGCACCGGGTGCAGGGTGTCCCCGACCGCCAGGCCCTCGATCGTGGTGACCGACTTGCCCGCGCAGTCCGCGACGGGCACCACGCAGGGCCGGACGTCGACGCCGTCGAGGTGGCTGGTGCAGGCCTTGCAGACGTCCACCCCGCAGCCGTACTTGGGGCCGGTGACGCCCAGCAGGTCGCGGAGCACCCACAGCAGGGGCATGGTGTCGGGCGCGTCGACGGTGACGCTGCGCCCGTTGACGGTGAAGGTGTGGGTCGGCACGGCGGGCTCCAGCGGTCAGCGCGGGTAGGGGGTGAAGTCGACGTCGAAGTCGAGGGGGAAGCTGCGCGGCTTGGCACCGGTGGCGCGGGCCCACGCGTTGGCGATGGCCCCGACGGCGGCCGGCACCCCGAGCTCGCCCGCGCCGCCCGGCTCGGCCCCCGTCGCCGGGAGCACGAAGACCCGTACGTCCTGCGGGGTGTCGCGCTGGCGGGCCCAGTGGAACTGGCTGTAGCTGCCCTCCAGCGGCAGCCCCGCGTCCAGGTGCAGACCGGCCCGCAGGGTGGTGGAGATCGCGTCGGTGAGAGCGCCGATCAGCTGCGCCTCCAGGCCGCGCGGGTTCACGGGCAGGCCGACGTCCACGGCGATGACCGCCCGGGTGACCCGTACGTGCCGCGGATCGCGGGTGTCGATCTCCACCAGGCAGGCCGTACGGGACTTGTACTCCTCGTGGAAGGCGATGCCCTGCGCGCAGCCGGCCGGCATCGCCCGGCCCCACTCCCCCTCGGCGGCCACCTTGTCGAGGACCGCACGCTGGGCGTCGGTCTTGAGGAAGGTACGGCGGAAGCGGTACGGGTCCTTGCCCGTAGCGGCGGCGAGTTCGTCGACCACGATCTCCTCGGCGCCGCGCGTGTTGGCCGAGTACACCGAGCGCCAGGACCCGGTGGGGATCCCGGTCGCCACCTCGGTCAGGGCCTGGGTGGTCAGGCCGAAGTGGTAGGGGGACTTGACCGTGGTGAGGAACAGGGTCTGGGCGAGGGTGGCGTTGCCGATGCCGGACGGCAGGCTCGCGGCGGTCGCGGTGACGATCTCCCCGAGGCCGTGCCGGAAGTCGGTCTCGGCGGCGGCGACCCGGTGCTCGAAGCTGAGCACCTCGCCCAGCAGGTGGGTGGCGCGGATCCGGTGGTGGGTGGCCGGGCGCATCCGGCCGTGCCGGGTGTCGTCGACGCGGGTCCACATCAGCTTGACCGGGCGGCGGCAGGCCCGGGAGACGCGGGCGGCCTCCAGGGCCGCGTCGAAGAACAGCCGCCGGCCGAAGGAGCCGCCGGCCTGGACCACGTGGACCGTCACCCGGTCGAGCGGCAGGCCGAGTTCGGCGGCGATGGTCTCGCGCGCCACGATCGGGGACTTGAGCCCGGACCAGATCTCGGCGCGGTCCTCGCGCACGTCGGCGATCGCGGAGTTGGTCTCCATGGGGGCATGGCTGACGAAGGCGAAGTCGAACTCGGCGTCCACGTAAGGGGTGAGCAGCGGCGGCACCAGCGGCGGCGGGGTGGCGGCGCGCAGCTTCGCACGGACCTGCGCGTCCGAGAGCCGGTCGGCGGGCCCGGGTCCCCAGACGACCTGGAGGGCGGCCTTGGCGTCGAGTGCCTGCCCGAAGGTCTCGGCGACGACGGCGACGCCGGTCGGGACGGTCACCACGTCCAGGACCCCGGGCATGGCCCGGACGGCGGCGAGATTGGACACACCGCGGACCGGGCCGCCGAGGGTGGGCGGACGGCGCAGCACGCAGGGCTTGGCGCCGGGAACGTCCAGGTCGAGGGTGTAGCGCTGGGCGCCGGTGACCATGGCGCGGGCGTCGATCCGGCTGGTCGGGATGCCGATGAGGGCGTGCCGGGCGGCCGGCTTCGGGGTGGCGCCGGGGACGGCCAGGGCGGGCGAGGCCGCGGCCGCGGCGAGGGAGCCGTATCCGGCGGTGCGGCCGTCGGGGGCGCGTACGACGCCGTTCGCGGTGATCAGGCGGGCGGCCGGCAGGGCCCAGCGCACAGCGGCGGCCGCGACGAGGCGGGCGCGGGCGGTGGCGGCGCACTGGCGGACGGGGCCGTACAGGGAGCGGATGCCGTTCGAGGAGCCGGTGAGCTGGTTGAACAGCAACTCGGGGCGGGCGTCGTCCAGTTCCACGCGCACGGAGTCCAGCGGGGCGTCGAGTTCCTCCGCGACCAGCATGGCCACGGCGGTGGTCAGGCCCTGGCCGACCTCCTCGCGGGGCAGCCGGAAGCGGATCGTGCCGTCGGCTTCCACCACGAGGGCCAGCAGGGCCGAGGTGGGGGCGCCGGCCAGGATGAACAGGTCGCCGAGGTCGAGGAGATCGGCGATCGCGGGGAGGCTGGGCACGACGGCGTGGGCGGGCTGCGGGGCCATGACGTCGGCCGCGGTCCGGGTGACGAGGGCCAGGGTCGGCGCGGCGACGAGGGTGGTGAGGAAGGAGCGCCGGCTCCGCCCCGGCGCGGCGCCGCTCCCACCGGCGCCGTCCGGTCCGGCCGCGCCGCTCTGTCCGGTCATCTGGTCGTGCCCCCGCCCGCCCCGGCCCCGCCGAACGGGCCACCCCTGCCTGATTACCGACACGTAGGGTAGCCATCGCCCGCAAGGGTGGGAAGGCCGGGGCGGCCGGGACCTGAGTGACCACGAACCGCTGCCGTGAACGCTCCGTTCGGGTGATCACCCGGACGAGGCGTTCTCCCGCTCCCACAGCGGCCCGGGCGCGGACGGGCCCTCGCACACGTCGGCCGTACGCTCGACGCGCCCCGCGCGGGGCGCCGTTTTCCGGCCGCCGGCGCCGCCACCCGGACGGACGGCGCGGCGGGCCGAACCCGCTGGCAGGCAGCCCGGTCCGGTCCGACGACGGCTGACCGGATTCGTTCGCACGCGCGCCGGGGGCCCTGGATCGCCTGCGGCATATGCCATGAGCATGGACGCTACGGATGTTGCCAAACGCCTTACGGGCCGTCGCGGGCTGTGCCACAGTCGTTCAACGGTCCCGCTGTCGGACCCGGCCGTGACGCGTTCGTACCGCCGCGCCTGTATCGGAGTGCCCATGCCGTCCCATCTGTACGCGGACCGCCCCGCGCAGCCGCCCGAGCCGGGACCGGTGGACGCGCTGATCTCCCAGACCCGCCGGCTGCGGGGCGAGGTGGACGCGGTGCGCCGCGACACCGTCGTGGACGACGACGAAGCCCGGGGACGCTGGCAGCGCGCCCTGTGCGACCTGGCCGTGCACCACCTGGACGACCTCCGCGAGCGGCTCGGCCAGCTCAAGGAAGGCCTGCCACCGGAGCCGGAACCCGACGCCAACACCCCCGAGGACCACCAGGACCACCAGGGCCGCGTCGGGAGCGCCGAGTGGAACCTCCTGACGGACGAGGTCACCTGGTCCGGGGAACTGTTCCAGATCTTCGGCCGGTCGCCCGAGGCGGGCCCGCTGCCGCTCGACGAACTGGGCTCCCACCTCTTCTGCGAGGACCAGCCGCTGCTGACCGCGATGGTCACGGACTGCCTGGTGGACGGCAAGCCGATAGACGGCGAGTTCCGCATCGTCCGGGCCGACGGCCACGTCCGGACGCTGCACATGAGGGGCGAGCCGGTACTCGACTCCGAGGGCTGCACGGCCACCCTGTGGGCCGTGCTGCGCGACGTGAGTGAACTGCGCCGGACCCAGCGGGCGGTGCGCGAGTCGCAGGACTCGCTGCGAGGCCGGCAGGAGATCGCGCGCACCGAGCGCCGGCTGGCGGTCGAACTGCAGGAAGCCGTGCTCCCCCCGTGGCACGGCTCCCTGCGGTTCCCGCACGACCACCCCTCCTCGATGGACGTCGCCGCGCACTACCTGCCCGCCGCAGCCGGCGATCTGATCGGCGGCGACTGGTACGACGCGCTCGAACTCCCGGACGGCCGAACCCTCCTGACGGTCGGTCACCTGACCGGGCGCGGGGTGATCGCCGCCTCCGGAATGGCGATGGTGCTCGGCGCGCTGCGCGGGATGGCCATGGCCGGCATCGAACCGGGCCCACTGCTGGGCTGGCTCAACCAGCTGCTGGACAACTCCGCACGCCCCGCCCTCGGTTCGGCCCTCTGCTGCCGCTACGAGCCGGGCCGCCGGGTCCTGTCCTGGGCTCAGGCCGGACACCCCGCACCGCTGCTGTTCCGCCGCGGCCGGGGCCGGGCGCTGCAACCGCCCGCGGGCGTGCTGCTGGGCGCCACCCCCGGGGCCGTGTACGGGCAGGCCGAGGAACGGCTCGAACCGGGCGACGTACTCGTCCTGCACACCGACGGACTGACGGCGCCGGGCAACGGACCCGGCGGCACGGACGCCGTCGACCGGCTGCTGGACCTCGCCCCGGAGCTCTCCCGCGCACAGTCGGCGCGGGACTGCGTACGGCTGGTGACAAAGGAGTTCGGCCGGGGCGAGCGCGAGGGCGACGCCTGCCTGCTGGTCGCCCGGATCGACGGCTAGCGACCGGAGCCGGGCGGTCCGTTCGCCACCGCGCGTCCCGTCCTCCCCCTGCCCTGCCGGCCCTTGCCCTGTCGACTCGTCCCCTCCCGGCCGCTCCCCCGCCGCTACGCCTGCGCACCGCTGGCCGAACGCCGCGCCGGGGCGTCGGGGAGGGCCCTCTCGATCTCCTCGCGCAGGTCCTCGACGCGTCCGTAGCCGGCGTACTGGCCGGTCAGCCGGTACATCTCGCGCAGCCGGTCCCAGGTGCGGTGCGAGGAGGTCTCGTTCATGGAGACCAGGGCCAGCCGGGCGTAGCGGTCGGCCTGTTCGGGGTCGTCGGCGATGAAGCAGGCCGAGGCCATCGAGATGTAGTCGAAGATCTGCGAGCGCTGATGGCCGTCCCCGCGCAGCCGCAGGGCCTCGCGGGCGTGCTTGGCGGCGACGGGCGCGGCCGTGGCGTCGTGATCGGCGAGCGTGCGGTACGCCAGCGCCTGCATGCCGTGCAGGTCGGCCTCGTCGAAGTGCTGCATCCACGAGGGCGGCGGGACGTCGCCCTTGTCGGAGACGAAGAGGTCCTCCGCCTCCCCCAGGGTGCGGCGCATCGCCTGGCCCTTGCCCATGGCGGCCTGGGCCCAGGCCTCGATGGTGTGCAGCATGGCGCGGGTGCGCGGCAGGGTCTGCTCGCCGGAGCCGGACTTGGCCAGCTTCATCAGGTCCAGGGCCTCGTTGGGCTTGCCCAGGTGGACCATCTGGCGGGCGGCGCGAGAGAGGGCCTCGCCGGCGCGCGGCCGGTCGCCGCCCTCACGTGCCGCGTGGGCGGCGATGACGAAGTACTTCTGGGCGGTGGGTTCCAGGCCCACGTCGTGCGACATCCAGCCCGCGAGGACCGCCAGGTTGGCCGCCACCCCCCACAGCCTGCGCTGGAGGTGGTCGGGGTGGTGGTAGGCGAGCATCCCGCCGACCTCGTTCAGCTGGCCCACGACGGCCTTGCGCTGGAGGCCGCCGCCCCGGGAGGCGTCCCAGGCGCGGAAGACCTCGACGGAACGCTCCAGGGCCTCGATCTCCTGGGAGCCGATGGGGGCGGCTTCGTAGCGGTCGTAGCCCGCCTGGTCGGCCTGGTAGGGATCGCCGAAGCGCTGGGGCTCCTTGGCGGCGGCGGGGTCGGTGTGCAGCCAGTCGTACATGGCGTTGCTGAGGGCTGTGCCGGCGGTGAGCGCGACTCCCGCGCCCATCAGACCGCGACGGTTGAGCATGAGGTCCATTCCCGTGAATTCGGTGAGGACCGCGGCTGTGCGTTCGGGCGCCCAGGGCACTCCGTCGGGGTTCTCCTGCACCCCGTCCGGCTGCCGTTTGGTGGTGCGCCGCTGCCGTACGAACCCGAGGTCCTCGATGGTCACGACACGACCGAGCCGCTCGGTGAACAGTGCTGCCAGTACCGTGGGCACCGGTTCGCGCGGGGTCTCCCCCATGTCGATCCAACGCCGCACCCGCGAGGTGTCGGTGGCCAGCTGGTGGTGACCCATGGCCGCCGCCTGCCGGTTGACCATCCTCGCCAGTTCGCCTTTCGACCAGCCGGCCAGGCCGAACAGGTCGTTCAGACGGGTGTTTGGATCCTTGCTCACGTCAAGCCCCCAGGTTCTCGGCTGAGTTGACAGTAGCCCCCTGTCAGATCCCCGTGGACTATTCGCCAGGGTTCGCCAGGGCACGCCCAGTGGTTCGCCAGGGTCCGCCGGGTGTCAGGTAGGAATGCGCCTCCCCGACCCGGTTCACCGGCGGAACTCCCCAGGGTGAAGTACGGGATCCGGCGGGGCGGCGTACGCAACTCGTCGGCGCACGAAGGGAACCGTAAACGCCATGTACGCAGCAACGTCCTCCGTGTCCGCCCCGGTCCGGCAGCACCGCACCCTCCAGGCGGGGGGCGGCCCCTACCTGGAACCCGGCCGCGCGGCGGCCCCGGCCCAGGGCGCCGGCGCCGTACGGGCGCGGCGGATGCCGGGTACCGGATCGCAGCCGCTCAGCGGAAGAATCGACCTGTCGGGGCCGCAGGGGGCACAACTGCGCACCGCGCTCGCGTCGGTGCAGCGGATCTGTCCGGAGTTCGCGCCCGTCCAGGTCCTGCGGCGCAGCGGCCGGTCGGTGCTCCTGGTGGGGACGACGGGACGGATGACCGCCGTCGCGAAGGTCTTACTGGACCACTCGCCCGAATGGCGCGAGCGGTACCGGCACGAAATAGCGACGTACCGGACCTTCGTCCGGCACCGTCCGCCCGTCCGGGTGCCCCGGCTGATCGCCGCCGATCCGGAGAACTGCGTCCTGGTCGTGGAGCGCATGGCGGGCCGGGTCGCGGCGCTCCAGCGGCATCCGGTGGAGGCCCCGCCGCGGACCGACGTACGGGCCGCCCTCGGCGCGATGTGCCGGGTGAACCAGTGGCGGCCGCCGGCCGACCTGTTCGGGCACCCGGTCGACTACGCGCGGCGGATCGCGCGGGACCACGAGCGGGGGCTGCTGACCGACCGGGACTTCGGCGACCTGCAGAAGCTGCTGCACGGCCTGCGGCCGGCGGGAATCTCGTGGCAGTTCAACCACGGCGACGCCCTGCTGTCGAACCTGCTGCTGTCCCCGGCGGGTCCGGTGCTCCTGGACTGGGAGCACGCCGGCTGGTACCTGCCGGGCTATGACCTGGCCACGCTGTGGACGGTGCTGGGCGACGCCCCGGCGGCGCGCGGCCAGATCAGCCGGCTCGCCCAGTCGGCCGGCCCGGCGTCGCGGGACGCCTTCCTGGTCAACCTGATGCTGGTGCTGACCCGGGAGATCCGGATGGCGGAGACCGCGGTACAGCGGTCGATGGCGGCGTCCGCTCCGGCCCACCCGCTGCCCGCGGGGGCCCTGTCCTCGGGGGAGGAGCAGCGCCTGCTGCTGCGCCGCCTGCACGATGACGCGGGCATGGCCCGCAGGGCCGTACGGGCGGCGGTCGGCACCCGCTGACCCCACGCCCGCGACTGTCCCGTGGCCCGCACACCCGGTGTGCGGGCCACGGGTTTTGGTGTTCCGGGGCAGGGCGGTCCGGGGTGCGCGGGGCCTTGACATCACATGATCCCCCGAACACCTTTTCTGACTCAGCATCAGAATGCTGGAGCGACGCCTCCCTCCCACCCCCGCTGGAGCCCGCCCATGACCGAGAACCAGGACCGTCCGCCGACCGGGAACGCCACCAGGGCCGGGGGCGCCCCGCCCTCGCGCCGGGCGGTGCTCGCCGGGGCGGGGGCCGGCGCGCTCGCCGCCACCGTGCTGCCGGGCGCCGTCGCGCGGGCCGACGGGGGGCCGGCCGACGGCGTCCCGCTCGGCGAGTACGACGTCGTGGTGGTCGGGTCGGGGGCGTCGGGGATGACGGCCGCCCTCACCGCGGCCCGGCGGGGGCTGAGTGTGCTGGTGGTGGAGAAGGCGCCCACCTTCGGCGGCTCGGCGGCGCGTTCGGGCGCCGGGATCTGGCTGCCGAACAACTCGGTGATCCTGGGCGCGGGGGTACCGGACACCCCCGAGAAGGCCGCCGCGTACCTGTCGGCGGTGGTGGGGCCGGAGGTGCCGGCCGAGCGGCAGCGGGCGTTCCTGGCGAACGGGCCCCGGATGCTGGACTTCGTCATGGCGAACAGCCCGCTGCGGTTCCGCTTCATGGACGGCTACAGCGACTACTACCCCAACCTGCCGGGCGGGTTGCCGAACGGCAGGTCCATCGAGCCGGACCAGATCGACGGGAACGTCCTGGGCGCCGAACTGGCGCACCTGAACCCGGCGTACATGCCGGTGCCGGCCGGGATGGTGGTCTTCAGCCAGGACTACAAGTGGCTGAACCTCGCGGCGGTGAGCGCGAAGGGCCTGGCGGTGTCCACGGAGTGCCTGGCGCGCGGGGCCGCGGCCGCGCTGCGCGGGGAGAAGCCGCTGACCATGGGCCAGGCCCTGGCGGCCGGGTTGCGGGCCGGGCTGCTGCGGGCGGGGGTGCCGGTGTGGCTGAACAGCCCGCTGACCGACCTGGTCCAGGAGGGCCCGGACGGTGCCGTGACCGGGGTCGTGGTGGAGCGGGAGGGCGTACGGGGCGTGGTGCGGGCCCGCAAGGGGGTGATCGTCGGCTCGGGCGGCTTCGAGCACAACGCCCAGATGCGGGCCCAGTACCAGCGGCAGCCGATCGGCACCGAGTGGTCGGTGGGGGCGAAGGAGAACACGGGCGACGGGATCCGGGCCGGGCAACGGGCGGGCGCCGCGCTCGACTTGATGGAGGACGCCTGGTGGGGCCCCTCGATCCCGCTGCCCGGGGAGCCGTACTTCTGCCTGGCGGAGCGGACCCTGCCGGGCGGCCTGATGGTGAACCGGGCGGGGACGCGGTTCGTGAACGAGGCGGCGCCGTACAGCGACGTGGTGCACGTGATGTACGAGAAGGACCGGGGGACGGGGTCGCACATCCCGGCCTGGCTGATCGTGGACCAGAACTACCGCAACCGGTACCTCTTCAAGGACATCCTGCCGACGTTTCCCTTCCCGGACTCGTGGTACGCGGCGGGGGTGGCGAAGAAGGCCTGGACCTGGGACGCGCTGGCGGGCCAGATCGGCGTCCCGGCGGGGGCGCTGCGGGCGACGCTGAGCCGGTTCAACGCCCAGGCCTGGAGCGGCACCGACACCGACCAGCACCGGGGGGACACGGCGTACGACCACTACTACACGGACCCGGCCGTGCAGCCGAACTCCTGCCTGGCGCCGGTCTGGGTGCCGCCGTTCTACGCCTTCAAGATCGTGCCGGGCGACCTGGGGACGAAGGGCGGGATCGTCACGGACGCCCGGGCCCGCGCGCTGCGGGCGGACGGCTCGGTGATCCGGGGACTGTGGGCGGCGGGCAACGCGAGTGCGGCGGTGATGGGCCACAGTTACGCGGGGGCCGGTTCGACGATCGGCCCCGCGATGACGTTCGGCTACGTGGCGGCGAACGACATAGCGGTCTCCTGAGCCGCGGCGGCGGGGCGGGCCGGCGCTGGAACGGGGCGGCGCCGGGGCGGGCCAGCGCCCGGCCGGCTGCTAGCCCTGCTGGAAGAGTTCGGCCGGGAGCGGCTTCAGCAGCGCGTACAGGTCGTCGGTGATCGGGCGGTCCCAGCTCGCGATGGTCACCAGGACGTTGTCGCTGCGGTCGAACTGGACGCAGGAGATCCGGCTCTCGGAGAGCTTGACCTTGCGGACGATGAGGAGGTTGTCGCCCTGCATGACGGGGCAGTCCTCGGAGCCGGTGACCTCGACCTCCTCCTCGTTCTCCAGGGCGGCCAGCAGCTGGGCCACCTCGAAGGGGACCTGGCCGTCGGCGAGCTCCCGGGCCGGCGATCCCTCGGGCAGGTTCCCGATGATCATCGCGGGGCCCCGACCGCCGAACAGGTCGTAACGCAGGAAGACACCCTGGCAACTGCCGTCGGGGGCGGGCAGCAGCCCGGCCCCGAGATTGCCCGGCCAGTCCCCCGGGTCCATGGCCAGGACGTCGAAGTCCGGGCCGGCGGGTGTGGCAGCGCGGTGGCGGCGGAGGAAGGACATGCCGCCATGGTACGTGGCCGCGCACCATTTCCGGCCCCGGGGGCTCCGCCCGGGCGACGGGCGGCCACCGCGGCGGGAAGGGGGTGCGGACGGGGTGGCGGGGCGGGTGGCGGGAAGCCCGGGCGGACCGGCACGAAGATCCCGGACCTGCGGGTATGGACCGCCGCGGTCCGGTACTCCTTACCGGCCGGGCGGCCGTGCGCGAGGGAGCGGGCAGACGCTCCCTTTCTCGCCACAGTCCCGCCCACTGGCTGTATCTTGCTGTCCGTCCCCACCACCGGTCCCCGGCCGTACCGACGTCGCGACGGGGCGGCGAGCGGGCGTGCGGACGACCTGCCCTTCGGACGTATGGGAGTACAGACAGATGGCGGAGTCTGTCCTGCCCCTCGCCACGACGCTCGCCCGCATACGGGCGCTCGCCAAGGAGAGGCACCTGGACGTGGACGAGATCCTGAACGTGCGGGCCCTCGCGGAGCGGACCGGTGTCCCCGCCGGGCTGACGGCCGCCCTGCTGCGGGGCGAGGAGTTCGCGGATCCCACGCCGGAAGAGGCTGAGGAAACGGTCCGCCTGCGGGCGGCCTTCCTCTACGCCGCCTCCCGCGACACCGACGGCCGCCCGTACGCGATCGCCGACATCGCGGCCGCGATCGGCGCCGCCCCCTGGTGGGTCAACCAGCTGGTGACCGGCCGAAAACCCCCGCACCTGCGGCACTGCGCGCAGTTCGCCGCCTTCTTCGGCCGTGAGGCCACCTTCCTCACGGACACTCCGGCCCAGGCCGTGAACCGGGCCCTGCAGCCCGCGCTCCAGTCCCTCGACAACGGCTCGGGGGATCTGCTGGCCGGCCTCGTCGACCAGTACGGGCTGGTCTCCATATCGACCCGGGGGAAAGCCCTCACCCGTACACAGGAGACACTTCTCCTGGGCATGATCACCTCGATGCTGTCCGCTGAGGAGGTCCGGTGAACGTCTCCCGTTCGATGCGCAAGCTGTGCACCGCTCTGACGTCGTCGCTCGACCTGGAGGCGCCGGTCGATCCGCAGACCCTCTTCCGGGCCCTGTGCGACGCGATGAGCCGTACGCGCGGCGGCCGTCCCATCGTGCTGCGCTTCGAGCGCTTCCCCACCGAGCTGACGACCTCCGGGCTCTGGCTGAACATGGAGGAGTACGACATCGTCGTCGTGGAGAAGTACACGACCGCGGACCACCAACTGGTCATCCTCGGGCACGAGCTGTGGCACATGAAGGCCGGCCACTGCACCGAGCACGGCCGCGGGGCGGCGGCCGCCGCCCGCTCCCTGCCGGACGCCTCGGACCTGACGTACGCCAGTGTCGCGGCGCGCTCCCACTACGAGGACGCCCAGGAGATCGAGGCGGAGAGCTTCGGCCTGATGCTCGGCGACCGGTGCCGTCCCTGGCTCGTGGGCGGCGACGCCCCCGGAGCGGTCCGCAGGAACGATGTGGCCGGGCGCATCGGCAACGCGCTCGGCTACCGAGGACCGATCGGTTGACGGTGAACTCCGACAAGTACTACATCCCCTACCTCATCCCGGCCGCGATCCTCACCCTGGCGTTCGCGATCCGGCTGCCCGTGATGATGAGGTTCTGGCGCATCGACCCCAACGTGCGCTCCGTCGGCGGCCTGCTGCTGCTGGCCTCCGCCGTCTTCTACTTCGGGCGGCCCACGACCCTGGCGGCGATGAACCGCGGGACGGGCGTGCCGAACTTCGCGGCGCCGGTCCTGTACACGCTGCTCACGCTCTTCTGCGCCTCCTGCCTGGTGATGATCATCCACTGGCGGGGCGGTGACCCGCGGCGCGTGCGGCGGACCAGCTGGACGATCGGGATCGTCTACTCGGCGGTCGTCGCCGGGCTCTGGACCACGTTCGCCTTCGCCGACGTACCGGTCGAGCGGCTGCGGGACCTGGACACGTACTACGCCAACACCCCCTGGATGCGCGAGCACATCCTGCTCTACCTGGGGGCCCACACCATCGCCTGCGCGATCACCTCGGTGGTCACCTGGTCCTGGCTGCGCCAGGTCTCGGGCTGGCTGCGCTCGGGCCTGGTGCTGCTGGTGATCGGCTTCCTGCTGAACCTCTGCTACGACACCGTGAAACTCATCGCGGTGATCGCCCGCTGGTCCGGCCACGACCTGGACTGGCTCAGTACGTACGTCGCCCCGCCGATCGCCGCCGTGTGCGCGCTGTTCATCGCGGTGGGCTTCATCCTGCCGCACGCCGGGGAGGCGCTCCAGCGGATCGGCGCGGACTACCACCACTTCCGCGGCCTCGCCCCGTTCGTACGGGAACTGGCGCCGCTCGACACCGGTTCGCTGAAGCTGCCCCGCCGTTCCCCCATCAGCCGGCGCCTCGTCCAGCGCAGGACCCAGATCAGCGACGGCCTGCTGCGCCTCCAGCCGTACATGGACCCCGCGGTCCGCGAGCGGGCGCTGGCCGAGGCCCTCGGCCAGGGCGAGGCGCCCGACCGGGCGGCGGCGGCCGCCGACGCGGTCGCCGTGGTCGCGGCGCTGCGCCGGCTGCGCGGGGGCGGCCGGCCGGCGGAGGCCGAGGCCCCGGCGGCTCCGGCGCGTGTCCCGGACCTGGTCGCGGTGGCCAGGGCCCTGCGCCGGTCGCCCGTCGTCATCTCCTTCCGTGCCCGGACCGGGCCGGCAGACCACCCAGAGAGCGTGAGTCCATGAGCAGCACTGCACCGCCGTCCGGGAGACCGCGTACCTCGGTCGTCATCGGCGGGAGCCTCGCCGGCATGCTGGCGGCCGCCGCGCTCGCCGGGTCCGGTGACGTCGTCGTCGTGGAGCGCGACGCGCTGCCGGAGGGCCCCGTCCCGCGCCGGGGACTGCCCCAGGCCCACCACGCCCACCTGCTCTGGTCGGGCGGGGCGGCGGCGATCGACAGCCTGCTGCCCGGCACCATCGGGCGGCTCATGGCCGACGGCGCCCACCGAATCGCGCTGCCGACGAACATGGTCGGCTATTCCCCCGAGGGCTGGTTCCGCCGCTGGGCCAAGGCCTCCCACTACGTGGTCCTCGCCAGCCGCGACCTGCTGGACTGGCACGTCCGCCGGGCCGTGGCGGCCCTGCCCCGGGTCGCCGTCGTCGACCGTACGGAGGTGCTGGGGCTGGAGGGCGACGCGTCACGCGTCACCGGGGTCCGGGTGCGCGAGCGGGGCGGCGAGGAGCGGGTCATCGAGGCGGACCTGGTGGTCGACGCCTCCGGCCGGTCCTCGCACGCCCCGGCCTGGCTGGCCCGGTTCGGCCTCCCCGAGCCCGCGGTGCGGACGGTCGACCCGGGGCTGGTCTACGCGAGCCGGACCTTCCGCGCCCCGAAGGACCTCGGCACTTCCTTCCCCGTCATCGTCAACGTCCAGGCCGACGCCCGGGAGACGGGCCCCGGCCGGTCGGCGACGCTGGTCCCGATCGAGGGCGACCGCTGGCTGGTCACCCTCTCGGGGACCCGGGGCGGCGAGCCGACCAGGGACCCCGAGGCCTTCGAGGGCTTCGCGCGGGACCTGCGCCACCCCATCGTCAGCGAGCTGATCGCGCAGACCCGGCCGCTGACCGACGTGGTGGTCACCCGTACGACGGTCAACCGCAGGCACCACTACGAGAAGGCCGCGATGCCCCGGCGGTTCGTGGTCATCGGGGACGCGGTCGCCGCGTACAACCCGGTGTACGGGCACGGCATGTCGGTGGCCGCGCAGAGCGCGCTGGCCCTGCGGGCCGTCATCGCCCGGTACGGCTGGGCGGACGACCGGCTCGGCGCGCGCGTGCAGAAGGCCGTCGCCGGGCCGGTCGGCGCCGCGTGGGCGCTGTCCACCGGCAACGACGTCTTCTACCCGGGCGCCACCGAGGGCGGCCCGACGATGGCCGAGAAGGTCGGGGCGGCCTACGTCCGGCGGCTGCTGCGCACGAGCACCGGGAACGGGCGGGTGGCACGGGCGGTCACCGACGTGATGACCCTGGAGCGCCCCGCCGCCCGGCTCTTCACCCCGCCGGTGCTGCTGGCGGCCGCACTGGGCCCGCGCCGGACCCAGCTGACCGCCCCGCCGCTGGCCGCCACGGAACTGGCGGCGATAGCGGCCCTGCGCGCGTAGCCCCTCCGGGCGGCTTCCGTCAGGGCGGCGGGGCCCGCCGGAAGGGGGACGGATCGTTCCGCGGATCTACCGTTCCGTCGAGCGCGCGGCCAGTTCCTCCAGTACCGAGACGGCTTCCGCCGCGCGGTCGGCGGCCACGAAGAGGTGGTCGTGGTGGTAGCCGGCGACCACGTTGCAGCTGAGTCCGTGCGCGGCCAGTTCGGCGGCGAAGGCGCCGGTGAGGCCCACGGCGTCGAGGGCGGAGTGGACGCGCAGGGTGATCCAGCCGGCGGTGTACCCGTACGCGAGTCCGGCGGCGTCGGCCTCCTCCTGGCGCAGGACCAGGGTGAGCCCTTCGGCCTCGCGGACGGTGGCCACGGGCGTGAGTCCGGCCGGGACGGGGGTTGACGGCGGGAGGGTACAGAACACGTACCGCCCCTCGTTCAGTTGGGGGCGCATGCCGCTCAGTGGTTTCCGCAGGTCGCTCTCGCCGCTCATGGGCTCATGATATCCACCGGCCGCGCAACGCCCCGCACGCCTCCGGAAATCATCGGGGGGCTGTACGGGGGAAAAGGCAGCATCGCCAGCGTGCCTGTTGATCGTTCACCCCCCGCCATCGCCATCCTGTCGACTGAGTCTCAGGGACCGGACTTCAAGGACGATGAAAGGTTGGCCGAGTGAAGCTCACCAAGCAGTTTGTCGCGATCAGCGTCGCCGCGACGGCGACGGTTCTCTTCAGCGCCGGCAGCGCCCAGGCCCAGGGCGACGGCGAGTTCCTTTCGTTCCTCGGCAATACCACGCTGCAGCGGATCTCGTACTCGGTGCAGGTCGGCGACGGCAACAGCTACATCGGTACGCAGAACATCAACACGAACAACAACAGCGGAAAGGGCACCGCGAACAACAACAATAACAACAACAACGGGGACGGGAACCAGGCGGCTCTCCAGGAGATCTCGCACCCGGTGCAGCTCGGGGACGGCAACAGCGCCGTCGGAACGCAGAACATCAACACCAACAACAACACTGGCGCCGGCACGTACAACAACAACAATAACAACAACAACGACGGCGTCGCGAACAACAATAATAACAACAACAATGGGGGCGTGAACAACAACAACAATAACAACAACGGCGGTACGGCGAACAACAATAACAACAACAACGGAAATGGCGCCTACCGTCACGCCACCCGCGCCATGAACAGCGGAAAGTTCGCCCCACTGCTGAACGCCGCCGCCCGCAACAGCCACCAGGCCTGCTCCTCCTCTATGGGGCGCCTCGGCCAGAACAGCGCCGTCATCTCGGGCGCCATGAGAATGCACTGCGCCCAGAACTGACGCCTCACATGACAGTCCGGCGGCCAAGTGACTCCGCGTCACCAGCCGCCGGACTGTGAGGTTCAGTTATTGTTGTTATTGTTGTTGTTCGCCCCTCCGCCGCCATTATTGTTGTTATTATTGTTGTTCGCTCCGCCCCCACCGTTGTTGTTGTTGTTGTTGTTGTTCGCCCCACCTCCGCCGTTGTTGTTATTGTTGTTGTTATTGGCCCCACCTCCGCCATTGTTGTTGTTATTGTTGTTGTTGTTGGCCCCGCCCC